>CAUPHX010000167.1:0-7196 GCA_963511125.1 uncultured Deefgea sp.
ACTATTTCGTTGTAAAACGATTCAATCATGCCTTTGCCTTAATGAGTTTGTGCTTCGCGACTTCAATGATGCCAGGCAAAATCGATACAAAAATAATCCCCAATATAATGGCAGTGAGGTTTTTTTGGATAAAGGCGATGCCACCCAGTAAAAAGCCAGCATAAAGCAGCGAACCAACCCAAAACAGTGCGCCAGTTACATTATAAAAAGCAAATTTCTTATAGGTCATTTCTGCCATGCCAGCGACAAAAGGTGCAAAGGTACGCACAATCGGTACAAAACGCGCGATGATAATGGTTTTTCCGCCATATTTTTCAAAAAAATCATGGGTTTTATTCAAGTATTCTGGTCGAAATATTTTGGAGTCTTTATTGGCAAAGAGCTTATGGCCAAAGTATTTGCCAATCGTGTAATTCACCGCATCACCGAGAATGGCAGCAATCACTAATAGTACAAATAACAAATGAACATTCATGGCGCCCGACGCGGCAATCATGCCTGCAACAAAGAGTAGAGAGTCGCCAGGCAAGAAGGGCGTCACCACTAAGCCAGTTTCACAAAAAATAACCAAAAATAAAATGACATAAATCCAAATGCCGTAAGTGGCGACCATGTCTTTTAGTACAACATCAAGATTCAAAAAAATATCAAGAAATTCCATGATTACTCTCGGGTTGAGTTAGCAAAAAAACGCCGACGGCGGTGCGTCGGCGCTGATTGTAGATGAGTTACATTAAATTAAACGACTGCTTCTTCTTTAATTTTGACGGGTTTAACCATATTGTCCCGCGTCACACCAAACATCAGGAGCAATGGTGAGGCAACCAAAACTGATGAGTAAATTCCGAACACAATACCAATTGTGAGCGCCATCGCAAAGCCATGGAGCGCAGCACCGCCAAACAGCAGCATCGACAAAACCATCAGCTCGGTAGAACCGTGGGTGATGATGGTACGGCTCATCGTCGCTGTAATCGCATTGTCAATCACTTCTGGAACGGATTTGCCACGTAGACTTGGTTTACGGAAATTCTCACGAATCCGATCGAAAACCACTACCGATTCATTCACTGAGTAGCCCAATACCGCCAAAATACCTGCCAGTACGGTTAGGTTGAACTCCCACTGAAACATTGCAAAGCAGCCCAAAATAATCACCACGTCATGCATATTGGCAATCACCGCCGATACAGCAAAGCGCCACTCAAAACGCATGGCCAAGTAAGCGATAATCCCGACACAAACTAAGGCCAGTGCGGTTAGACCATGCGTGAGCAGTTCATCGCCGACTGATGGCCCAATAAACTCAACTTTTCGCAGCTCGACATCACCCCGATCCAGTTTGAGCGATTCAAGCACTGTATTTGAGATTTGAGCGCTGTTTTGGTCTTTAATATTTGGCAAGCGTAGCATCACGTCTACGGTCGTGCCCATGGCTTGAACTTGAGTTTCGCCCAGTTTTAAGCTGTCGACTCGCGTGCGGATTTGATTCAGATCGGCTGACTTTTGATAACGTAATTCCATGACAGTGCCGCCAGTGAATTCAATACCAAAGTTGAGGCCTTTCGCAACCAAGAAAAAGACTGCCAATACGAAAGTAAGCAAAGAAATTGCCGTTGTGAGCTTGCCGTAACTCATAAACGGAATGTCACGTTTTATATGAAAAAATTCAATCATTTTAGCTGCGCCTTAAACGGATAGCGTGTTCACACGACGGTTGCCGTAGATTAGATTAATGATGGCGCGAGAAACGAATACTGCGCTGTACATCGACGTTAAAATACCTAGGCAATGTACCCAAGCAAAACCACGCACCGCACCTGAACCAAAGATGAGCAAGGCAATACCCGCAATCAGCGTGGTGATGTTGGAGTCAAGAATGGTCGCAAATGCATGATCGTAACCATTCTTAATCGCCATTTGCGGTGTTGCACCCTCGTTAATCTCTTCACGAACCCGCTCGTTAATTAGCACGTTTGAGTCAATCGCCATGCCCAACGTCAAGGCAATCGCAGCAATTCCTGGCAAGGTCAGTGTTACGCCGAGCAATGATAACAGCGCAATTAAGAACACCAAGTTGGCAGCAAGTGCAACCGCTGAGACCACACCAAACACACGGTAGTAGAACATCATAAAGACAGCGACAGCGAGAAAACCGTACAAGGTCGAATTGAAACCTTTACTGATATTTTCCTTGCCCAATGAAGGTCCAATCGTGCGCTCTTCGACGATGTTCATTGGCGCAGCTAAGGAGCCAGCACGCAATAGCAGCGCCGTGTCGTTCGCTTCTGCGACGCCCATAGAACCTGAAATTTGTACGCGACCACCGCCAATTTCGCCACGCACGACAGGGGCTGTAACGACTTCACCTTTGCCTTTTTCGACCAAGATCATCGCGACGCGTTTGCCGACGTTGTCACGGGTGAGCGTTTTGAAAATCGCTGCGCCAGTAGAATCAAGTCCTAAATGCACGGCGGGTTCATTTTTATCATCAAAACCGGCTGTAGCATCACTGATGTTTTCACCAGTCAACTCAACTTCTTTTCTTAATAAAATAGGTACGTTTTGTCCATCGTTGCGGCGCTCGCTCATTAACTCAAAGCCAGCAGGCACATTACCGTTGATGGCTTCTGAGAGTTTAGTTTGGTCGTCTTCAACCATCCTAACTTCAAGTGTTGCTGTGCGACCTAAAATGTCTTTTGCTTTGGCTGTGTCTTGCACGCCTGGCAACTGAACCACAATACGGCCTTCACCTTGTTGCTGAATCACGGGTTCAGAAACCCCTAGCTCATTAATCCGGTTATGCAAGGTGGTAATGTTTTGTGTTACTGCGTCGTTTTTTAGTTGCAAGATCGCCGCGTCTGGGTAGGTCACTACGAGTTTGTAGCTCCCATTATCAGCCACAGCTCGTACTTTTAAATTGATCAGAATTTTGCTAACGGCTTTATTGGCAGCGGCAAGCGTTTCAGCATCACGGAGCTGAACTTCAACGCGATCACGCTCACGGCTGACTTTACCGTAACGAATTTTTTTATCTTTTAATTCACGGCGAACGTCACCAGCGGTTTTTTCAAGCGCTTTGTCGACTGCGGCTTTCATATCGACTTCAAATAAGAAATGAACCCCGCCACGCAAATCCAAACCTAACACCATTGGTTTTGCATGTAGGCGAGTTAGCCATACAGGTGTATCTGAAATCAAATTCAAGGCAACGATGTAATCTTCACCGAGTGCAGCTTGAATCGCATCTTTGGCTTTGAGTTGGCTATCCGTGTCGTTAAAGCGAACTTTAACCGAGCCATTTTCAAAGAAGCTATCAACTGGCTTGAGGCCAGCGGCTTTGGCAATCGTGTTGGCACGGTTAACCATATCTGGCAGAACTTTAACCGTTGTTCGACCACTCGAAATTTGCAACGCCGGGCTTTCGCCAAAAAAATTAGGAATGGTATAAATCATTGCCACTAATAAGGAGGCGATGATGAGGATGTACTTCCAAAGAGGATAGCGATTCATGCTTGGGACCCCAATAAACACGGCAGCAGAGCCGCCGTATCATTGATTATTTATTGTTTTTAAGGGTGCCTTTTTCCAGGCGTTGACCGATTGCGGCACGCTGGATGAGGATCTCAACATTGTCAGATAATTCAAGTGTTACAAATTGGTCATTCAATTTTACAATCTTGCCAATGACGCCACCGGTAGTGATGACTTCATCATTTTTTTGTAGCGCTTCGAGCATGGCGCGCAGTTCTTTGGCTTTTTTCTGTTGTGGGCGAATCATCAAAAACCAGAAAATAGCGAAGATGGCGATCATTGGTAAAAAAGACATAAAGCTTTGTTCTGCGCTTGAAGCAGCAGCATTAGCAAAGGCGGGTGCTATCAACATATTTAGGTTCCAGTGTGTAAGCCAAGCGGAGCATTTTAGCGGTAGTAGGCCATAAAATCCACCGCATTGCATCCAAGTGGACGCTTTCATCATGACAAATGGAGGGAAATAAAGTTCTGCGCGGCATCATGTTAAACGGTGATGAATTACATTTACATCAATATTTGTCAGCTTGAGCATTGTTGAACCAGCCTGACTCTAAAACAAACGCAACAGACAACCCATGTAAATGCCTTGGGTATATCAATGAATGCATTATTTAATAATGATTATGTTGATATACCTATCATATTAAGCGTGCAAATTGCTTGGTGGAGTCTTTCTGCGCCAATGCCAGTAACAACCGTGTACGGGACCGATTTAGAACTTAAATATTGCGCATAAATATCAAATATTTTTTTACGATTGTGGGGGTTCTCACGGAGTGGGTCGGCTTGCCACGGCAAATCTGGGGTACATAGTAAAATATGCGCATAGCTAGACTGATTTTCTATCTGCTCAATTGCAATGGGGCAATAGCCAAACCGGACTTCAGCCCATACTCGGCAGACCAGTGCGGAAGTGTCACAAATGAGCGTGTGGTGCTGTTTCGCCATTTGGTTTTCGAGTTGCTTCTGAAGTAGGGCAATTGCAACGACATCATCAATCGTGTAATTGGTATGCAAATGCGTCAGAAAATAGTCTCGCGCCACTTCGGGCACATAAGCGCAGGAATAATGCTGAGCAAGAGCAAGTGCCAGCGTCGATTTTCCACATGATTCAGGCCCAACGATCGCAATCCTCATACGATTTTTTTTCGCCATTGCAACCAACCAAAGCAAGCCAAACCGGTCAGAATTAGGTACAAGATCGCAGTTAGATGCAGTTCTTTATACCAATAAATACCTGCAGAAATGAGGTCCAGCACAATCCAATACAGCCAATTTTCAATTTTCTTTTTTGCCTGCATCCATTGCGCCAACAAGCCGAAAATAAACACACTGGAATCTAGATACGGAACATCCGTCGGCAAAAACTGAACCTGAAGTTGTGCAACAGCAAACATCAGAGAAAAGCCAACGACATTAATCAAAATCCATTCTTTTTTGCTTAATTTTGAGACCTGAAAAATAAGCCCCTGCGGTTGATTGCTACGCCAGTTCATCCATCCATAGCCAGCAATACCTGCATAAATCAATTGCAATACACTTTCGCCAAATAGATTGACGCTTAAAAATAAGTACACGTACAGCAGGCTGGCGAGGATTTGCAAAGGCCAAGTCAAAATGTGACCACGCGTTGCTAAGCCAATCGCCAAGAGCGTTAGTACAAACCCGACAATTTCAACCACACTCATTGCATTCCCCTTCGTTTTTGTATGCGACAGCCTATATTTATCCAACAGCCTATATTGAAGCTAATAATAAAGGAAGTAAGAGATGAAAAGCTTTGCGGATGGTCGCTTTGTTGTGGAGAGAAAAATTGGGCAAGGTGCGCAGGGCCTGGTTTATTTGGCAAATGACACACAATTAAATCGGCCAGTCGCGATTAAGGTGCTGCATAGCCAACCCGCCAATACCGCTAGTGAAGCGCAAATGGTGAGTCGTTTACTGCACCCCAATGTGGTGACACTATTTGATGCGCTTGTCGATCACGGCCATCCTTGTTTGGTGTTTGAGTATGTAGAAGGTCAAACCTTGGCCGAGCGCTTGCAGCAAACGGGTCCCATGTCTCCCGTTGCGTCAGTAAAACTGGTTGTTGCGATTTTGGAAGGCCTTTTTGCCGCCCATCAAATGGGCGTGATTCATCGCGATATAAAGCCGCAGAACATTATTATTGATATGGACGGTCGACCCCGCATCATGGATTTCGGGGTTGCGAGTTCTATGGGCGAGGAGAGCGAAGGTTTGACGGGCACAGTGGGCTATATGGCGCCTGAAGTGATTGCGAATAAACCCGTTGGTATGCAAGCCGATGTTTTCGCTTGTGGCGTACTGCTCTATCAATTATTAACCGGGAAAATGACGACTCAAGGCGAGTCTATTTATGCCATTTTGCATCAAACGGCCAATGAGAGCGTCTCACCGCCTTCGCAATTTAATACCGTTATTGATCCGCAGCTTGACCACTTAGTGATGGTGGCTTTATTTAAAAACCCACTTGAGCGATATGCCGACGCAGGGGCAATGCGCGCAGCTTTAGCGGGATGGTTAGAAGTCAGTGGTCCCAGTGCAGCAGAAGCCCATGAGTTGCATACTAAAAATAGCACCCTCGATTTTTTGCTGAGGCGAATGCGTCATTCGGCCGACTTTCCCTCTTTGTCGCAAACCATCAATGCCATTAATAAATTAAGCGATGTTGCTAGTGAGAAATTGCAAAACCTCTCCGGCGTTATTTTGCAGGATTTCTCACTAACCAATAAGCTGCTAAAAATCGTTAACTCTGCAAGTTACGGGCAATTTGGCGGCTCAATTAGCACTATTTCACGGGCAATTGTTATTTTAGGGTTTGATACCGTACGTAATCTCGCAATTACTCTTTTGCTGTTTGAGCACATGCAAAATAAAGGGCAGGCCGAACGCTTGCGTGAAGCCGTATTGCAAAGCTTTTTTTGCGGTGTTTTATCACGTGAACTCGGCGTTAAAGCAGGCTGGAAAGACGTAGAAGAAGTCTTAATTTGCGGTATGTTTCAACAAATGGGTCGCTTGTTAACCCTGTACTATTTTCACGAAGAAAGTATCGAAATCGCAAAACGGCAAGAGCAAACCCAAGAGTTAGAAGCGATTGCCGCAGAAGGTGTACTGGGGATTTCATATCGTGATCTGGGTGTTTCAGTCGTGCAAAGTTGGAATTTTCCTGAGCGAATCGTTAGCAGCATGCGTGAATTACCAGAAATAATACGTGCACCTCAAACACAGGCAGAGCGCCTAAAAATATTTGCAAATTTAGCCGCAGACTTGTTGCCGATTGTTTCAATGACGCCGACGAAGGCGCAGCAGTCTTTGCAAAATATCATGCAGCGCTATGCGCCCGCGCTGGCTTGGCGAGAGCGTACCTATCACGATATCTTGGCCGACGCAGCTAAAAACTACTTATCCTATTTATCCATTTTAGGCATTGATACTCGGGGTAGTACGTTTGCTAAAGGGCTTTTGAGTTTGGCTGGGCTTAAAGAAACAGCAAACCCAATCGATACGGACAATAACGATAGTTTGCGTGATGCAAGAATGGCTGCAAGCATACCTCCCGAGCAGGTTGACAATGCTTTTCCTGCTGCCATGCTGGCCGCAGGCGTTCAAGATATAACCAATACCCTCGTGGGGGAGTTTAA
>CAUPHX010000168.1:0-7113 GCA_963511125.1 uncultured Deefgea sp.
GTATCCGCCACTAGAAAACGCTCACATCCAATATCAACCATGCGTGTGACGGCAGACAGTGCGTTATTGGTGTGAAGCGTTGATAAAACCAAATGACCCGTCATCGCCGCTTTGAGCGCAGTATCGGCGGTATCACGATCGCGAATTTCTCCGACCATAATTATGTCTGGATCATGCCTTAAAAAGGATTTAACCACTGAAGCAAAACCACATTTTTCAGAAGCTTGGACCTGTGTAATGCCATGTAACGTTTGCTCGACAGGATCTTCAACGGTCAAAATATTAAATCGATTCACATCCAAAGTTCGCAAAGTTGCGTACAACGTCGTGGACTTTCCCGATCCTGTTGGTCCCGTCACCAAAATAATCCCGTGAGGATTTTCAAGCGTTGTTTTAAATTTTTTTAGCAATGCATCAGACATGCCCAATTCATCGAGTGACAAATTTAGCTTTCCTTGATTTAACAAGCGAATAGTAAGTCGCTCACCAAAGCGCGAAGGGACACTCGCCACACGCAGATCACTCTCCGAATCACGCCAGTCGCTAATACCATAATGTAGGCTGCCATCTTGAGCCACTCGGGTTTCAGTGATATCCATGCCAGATAGCACCTTGATACGCGAGACCAAAGCATCACCAAATGCCCGAGGTAAAACCCCGCCCCAACTTTGCAATACACCATCCGAACGAAAGCGAATACGCCAAGTATCATAACTCGGCTCAATATGAATATCTGAAGCATAGCGCAACCATGCTTCTTTCATTATTCGATCAAAAAGTCGGACTGGGTCCTCGATTTCTAATGCAAAGCCACCCGTATGACCGGTATGTAATTGCAAAACCGCCGCCAAACACTCCGCCTCTGCCAAAGCAATCGGCAGAGAAACACCCAAGGCGCGTCGAGCCGCCTCGATTCCTTGCCGATCATCAGGATCCGCCACCACCAAATAACGAACACCGTCTTTGCGCAAAGGCAGTAGCAAATGCCTTTGCGTCAAGCTCGGCGGCAGGCGTAGCAAATCCTCGGCAACAATATGACATTCTTCAGGATTTACAAATGGGATGTTGCGAGAATTAGCCAGTGAAAGACTTAATGCAACCTGAGGCAGCCGATACTCACGTAAAGCCAATTCTAAAAACGGCAATCGTTCAATACGCGCTTTAGCCCGCAAAGCGGGCATCTCACTAAATTTAAACAAGCCTGATTCTATTGCGGCATTTACCAATACAGCTTCATTCATCAAAAAACCCCAATTTTTATCACATTTGCTTTATTGAGTTATGCAAAGCCATAGCAGTCCGGACTTTTTCACCGACTATAACGATAAAACCATTGTGACACTTAACCACTGACGCAACATACCATCATCGTCATTTTGGAGCTTTACTTGAATATCAAAATGAAGCGGAGCAACTAAATAGGGTAATTTATTTAAACCCTCCAAAAACTGCATTAACCCTTGGTAAGAGGCCCTAGCCTCAAAATGCAAAAGAGGTCTTTTAATACTATTTTGAGCCAATTTATTCCATCGTTGCTCACTCGCCAAAGTCTCAGCCTCAGATGCACTCAAACCGACATCCGTCATCTTATCCAACAACATGTCTGAATTACTGGCTAATTGTGAAATGGCCACTTTTAATTTTTGATGCGCATCCAAATCCCCCCGAGGAGCCATTTTCTGTCGTATGGCGACTTCGCGCTTTTTTACGTTCTCGGTTGCAGTGCGCAATACATTTAAACTCGTGCTTAACTCTGCAACGGTCACACCCGCTGGTATTTCAGCACTAAGGCGAACATTGACATCCTGCGCCTGAATTGCTGCAATTTCTTGCTGCATTCGATTGGTTTGTTTTTTGCAAACAGCCACCAGCAAAAAACTAATTGCAAAACAAGCCACAAAAAAACATATCAAATATTGATTTTGTTGTGTACGCGTTCGTTTATGCCACTTCGCAATCTCATTTTTAATAAAAATGGGCGTCATGGTTTGGCCTCTGGCTTTAATGAATTTGGAATGAGCCAAAAATTAATTTGGTATCCAGGGGTGCCGCTTCGCCCAACCGCAGTCACCACTTGAGATTGCGTGACAATAAACCCGTAGGGCAATAAGCCATCAGCCACCGCAGCCAAAAAGCTCTGCAACGATTCATTAGTATTTGACCATGCTTCAACATAAACACCCAACGAACCATCACTCTGTGAGCCTTCTTTGAGTTTATTCAATACGACATCGTCACCGATAACACGACTTAACACTTGAATTAATGCGGGCAACAATTGAACTCGATCATCCAAAGAGCCAAATAAACCAACCATTGCGCTCGACTCAGCTAAAGAATTTTTAGCCGCTTTAACCTGAGGATAAAGTCGGGTCAATTCAGCATTTATTTTAGTTTGCATTTCTCGATTTGAGCGATTGTCTACCCATTCTGCCTTGGTGCTTTGCAGTTCAAGCCGCACTTGGTTAAAAGACAACAATGAATGCAAGCACCAGAACAGCAGCCCTAACAAGCCAGCAGCCAAAAATAACCACCGCGTAACGGCAGGGTCTTTCCAATTAAGCTGAATCGCATTGCGCAATGGGATTTGTACAACTCGGCCGGGCAACGATTCACCCGCAGCAATCCGACCTAACACCGCCATTTGTTTTGCCACGACTTGATTTGCCGTATAGGTATCGCAAGAACAGCGTTGCGTTATTTCCAGCAATAATTCTGGCTCGCTGGACGTCAAACAATTCACTTCCAAACGAGAATTCTCTGGGCTTAACCAATCAGAAACAAAGTCAACCACCCAACCGACCTCTGCCCCATGTAGGGTTCGGTCTTCATGGCGCATACCATGCACCTGCCCATCCACCATAAGTACAGCCAATACGCTCTCATCTGTGATCTCAAGTGAAACGCGATCACCCTCCTCGGCAACCGCAGCCAGCGCCGCCAAAGGAACTATTTTGTCTAGTTTTAGACCTTCCTGCTTAAACGCAGCGTGCCATTGGGAGAAACGTGACGCTGAAATCCCCGCCAGCAACCAACCATACAGTGAGTGACCACTGGCCAAGTGATAACCGTCATAGGCGACTCGAACATCTGTAGTCGACTCGCGCAAGATGGTCTGCTGCTTGAGAGCAAGTTCAAGCTCCTCACGCTGGATAAAACCCATTTTTAGCGCAAGATCACCAAAATGTGACGGTGTTGCTTTTGCCCCCAGTAACTCCAATTCAAGCTGTACGGCATGCCGTGCCTCGGCTGACAAACTACCTCGCGCAGCTAAAACAGCCCCCAAGGACCATTTCGACTGCTCTTGCTCCAGCAGAGGCTCTAATTCCCAGCGAACCATTGTTTCCATATCGGCACGTGACTTAGGGCTATATGGATTAACCGGCAAATCAACCCACGCGGTCGTAATACCTGTGGCCGCTAAAATAAGCTGCTTCGTTTTACGAAATTCATCGGGCAACATCGTCAGGGCTTGCTCTAGCCGCAGCGCTTTAAAACTGAACAAGGGACCAATTTGTTGATCTTGCCAAATCGCCGCCGTCAGCGTAAAGCCATCCCACAACAGCAGACCAATCGATGATTTTTTAAATCCAAAACTCATGCGCCAATCTCCAGCGTCACGGGCGCAGGTAATGTACCAGGGTAAAAATCAACATAACGCTTCGCCTTGATCGTCGCGCCCTCCAGCACCAACAGCACATGTCGGCCAATAGGAGCTTGTGCAGCATGGGCAGCAGGAATGCTCAATTGAAAATCAAGCGAACTTGTCAGGGCAAAAAAGTCTTGCGTTGCACTAGCACGCTGCCGCCAGCGTATAGCTGTATCGGCCTCTTGGCTAATCAATACAATACTCACAGCAACATGCCCCCCTGCATCAGCATTTTTTACCGTTACCTTCCAACTACTTAAATCAACTTGCCAATCGGTTGCGGCAATCGTTAGTGTTTGATCATCAGTGCCGCCAGCCGCCGCATCACGGCCTTTACTTAACCATGCCATCGTTGGCAGAGACAGTGTGGGTACAAATGCATTACCCCAACCATCCAGAAATTTGCTACTCGCTCCTGTCTGTAGTTGTTTTCTTAGGCCCGCCGAAAAAGCCAAGCCGGTCGGAACCGGCGCAGAGTTATCCGCAATACCCGACGTCGCATCGGGAGTAGGATCATATTGCACGTCAGAAATTGTCGCATAGGCAGGTGTGCCGACACCGAGCAATTCATCCATCGTATTCGGCAAGCGCCCCATATCCACCACAAAGCCAGATAAACGCATTTCACCGCCATAGGCCGCTGTACGTTGCCCTACAATTGCCTTTTCAATCAATGCTAATTTACGACTTGAATCCAAATCTCGCGCACTGCCATCCTCATCGCCAAAGGTCGCCAAGCCAATCCCCGCCGTCGCCGCCAGCAAGGCAATCACCATCAGCATTTCTAGTAATGTAAAGCCCACTTGCCGCCGCGGCTTTAACGGCGAGACATTAGAAAGCCGAGCCAATACAAATTGGTCTCGGCAAGCAGAGAGGATGGGATAGAAGAAGCGCATTATTTTGGCGGCCCGAATGCCATCACCAATAAACCGGGGCCGCGAGAGAAATTGTAGGCATGCACCGCAGTAAACTCGAATGCATCACCGACTGATTTAGTTTTCATTAAGGGCACGGCCTTGTCTTCGATATAAGCCACAATATGTTGCGATTTACCTTTGGCATCGAAATATCCCAACACAATCCGCTGACTCACCTTAGGCGCTGGGGAGAAGCCCATCATTGCGAGTGACTCTAATAATTTCTCGGCTTTTTGCGGCTTAGGACCTTCTAGTAAGGTTGCATTAAAACGCACTAAGCTAGGCACCAGCATAATTCCAACACTGCTTGCTTTTGGATCAGCAGGCATTGCCTTGGTAACCAAGTCCGCCAACTTGATATCTTTGAGCTTTAAATCAGCAGATTGCTTGGCAGCACTCTGACTAGCAGCCATCGCCTGCCGAAAAGCGGGCACATTACCCACCCCAACGACACCAGCAAACCCGACAGCCCCAATTAGTCCCAGTAAAATTTTATTCATTTTAATAAGCCCCAGATGAAATAACCGCTACAAGTTAAAATCGGTCGATTTCAATCTTGCTCCTCATATTTGATATCTCGGCGCAAGCGAGGCAAACTTTAACAAATTTCTGACAAATCAGCAGCTAAATTAGCCAACTTCACTTACAAGCACAACACAAGATTATCTTTGTACGCCCCCGTATCAGGACTAGGTCGGCAATCCACGTCGACGACACTCGGTGACACACCAAAATCGCCATCCGCCCCTGCAGCCATCAGGCGCGCAGGGCATTTGTTACTCGGTCGCGCTGGGCAGCTGGCATCCGGCGGATAATACAACACGGGTCGACCTCGGCTCACAAGGCCGCTCGCGGTAGCAGCATCAGCAGTAGCTTTTGCACTATACCATTGGTATGTTGACCCAAACTCTGCAGGATATACCTTACCAGCCGATACCCCTTGCACCGTCAAGCCACCCACCCTTAACCAGCCCATGCTTAAGCTCTGTAAATACGGCCCATGCCAGCCACGTTGCGCCGTGGAGTCCCAAATACACACGCCAGTACATGAACTCGGCTTGGTCAGTAGCACACCCAAATCAGCAGGATGGGTCGGTGCCAATTCGACTAAGCCACCTTCACCCGGCCAATAACCTACATCAGTACGAAATTGACGTAACGCCTTAGCTAATTCGCTCAATTGCACGGCAGTCAAATCATTCTGGCTACTCTCCAACACATCAGAATTACGAGACAGCATCACGCCCGCCAGCAAAGACACTAATACCACAACCAGCATCAACTCCATTAAAGTGAAACCAGCACTGCGCCGCATCAATCCTTACCCCATAAAAAAGTGAGCCGGCCTATTTTACAGACTCGACTCACTTTTATTCTAACTAAACTAATAAGAGTAGTAGCTAAATTATGCAGCACCTTCCCAGATAGCTAACTCGTCCTCAAAGGTTTCACCCTTAGGGGTAATAACAGCAACCAGCGCAGCATCAGTTGGAGTAGCATCAAATACAGCTACGAATTGGTTATATTGATCAGTCTTCAAGTTGCTATAGTGCGGTGGACGAGCCAATGCACCTGATTTATTTGGGTCAAATAAATTTGAATTAGAGCCCACCCCCAGAGGTACAAGAGTATGACCGGCAATTCCGTTAACCCTAGCGACTGCAGCTACTGATAATTTTAGATGGAAAGTTAGTGCACCAATAGTCACCAAAGTACCACAACCATTACCTAGCGTTGTACCGCCATCACCCACTTTGAAGATATTACTAACAAGAATCTTCTTAGTTTTATCATTAATATACGCTTGAACTTTAGTACCATCATCCACACAATTAGCAGCCGACTTCGTTCCATCAATCACTGATACTTGATTGATACCGACATTCTTTAAAGAAAGAATTTCACCTGCAGTCAAAACGCCAGGGGTTTGACTTAAAAACATCGGAGTCAAACCGGCAGACAGGATCGTAGCTGGTACACCATCCACATTCGTGCCAAGTACGCTATAGAGCAATGAATCAAATTTATCTGGATAAACGTTATTTAAAACTTTAAAAGTGGCAATACTTTTAAATAAGCCATCCGCTGCGGCAGCATGAACAGCCGCTTTGGCATTTTTATCTGCTGAATTAATCATAATTGCAGTACCTGCTGCAATGGTTGCCATAATTGCAACAACCACTAACAATTCCAGCCAAGAGAAACCGCCCTGTTTAGCTTGCAGGCGTTTCAGTTGTTTCTTTTGCTGAGGATTGCTCACTTGCTCAGGGCTGACTTGCGCCAAGCGAGCTTTTAAGTCTTGTAGATCTTCAAATCCAAACAGTTTGAGCACTGACATGGGGACACCTCTTTATAAAATTAGAACTTGCCCCATCGCGAACTGGAAGATGGATGGGTGAGTAGATATTGCTTTCTTAATAATTACCGTCACTCACACAAAAATAAAGTTTTATCTTTTGCATGAATACCCAGCTCTCAGGTTCAACTATCGGTCGGATCTTGATAGACTTTAGTAATTATTTGAAATATTTTTCTCGCAAGCCCCAC
>CAUPHX010000169.1:0-7093 GCA_963511125.1 uncultured Deefgea sp.
GCGGCCGTTGTGCTGCCTAAGGCAATGGCGTATGCGACTGTGGCTGGTTTGCCTGTTGCCGTAGGTCTATATACTGCCTTTATCCCAATGATCATTTATGCTTTATTGGGTTCGTCACGCGTCTTGAGTGTTAGCTCGACCACCACTTTGGCCATTTTGGCTGGCACCCAATTGGGCTTGGTCGTTCCCGATGGCAATCCAGCCATGCTGCTCACCGCGACAGCGACGCTGAGCGTGATGGTGGGTTTGGTCTTGCTGCTGGCGTCATTACTTAGACTGGGTTTTGTCGCCAACTTTATCTCGTCACCGGTATTAACCGGATTTAAGGCGGGCATCGGCTGCGTTATTTTGCTCGACCAAATTCCAAAGCTGATTGGCATTCACATCACCAAAAATGGCTTTTTTAATGATGTGCTTTCCGTCATTCACCACCTGCCGCAAGCATCTAGCTTAACCGTCATCGTCGCCATCCTGACTTTTGTCGTGTTGATCGGCATGGAAAAACGCTGGCCGCATTCACCTGCGCCCTTGGTCGCGGTCGGCGGCGGGATTGCCGCAGTTTGGCTGCTTGGCTTGAATCAGCAAGGTTTAGCCATTGTCGGGCATATTCCGCAAGGTCTGCCTAGCTTGACCATGCCAACGCTCGATTTGGTTCAGCAGTTACTGCCTGGCGCAATCGGTATCGCCTTGATGAGTTTTACCGAAACCATTGCCGCCTCACGGTCATTTATTGGTCCATCAGAGCCAGCGATTTCACCGAATCGAGAATTGGTCGCCACGGGTTTAGCCAATGTTGGCGGCGCTTTTTTTGGTGCAATGCCCGCCGGTGGTGGCACATCACAGACTGCGGTTGTTCGCGCGGCGGGTGGTCAAAGTCAAAAAGCATCGCTAGTCACCGCCGCTGCAGCCGTCGCCATTATGCTGTTTCTAGCGCCTGTTCTGGGCTTGTTGCCATATGCAACCTTGGCGGCGGTGGTGATGGTGTATTCGATGAGCTTGATACAACCGAAAGAGTTTATGTCGATCCGCAATGTGCGAAGGATGGAATTTCGCTGGGCGGTCATCGCCTTTTTTGGCGTGCTGATTTTTGGCACTTTGCAAGGCATTGTGATCGCCATCGTGGTTTCAATGCTGGCGCTGGCGAGTCAAACCGCCAATCCACGTGTGTCAGTTGTGGTGCGCAAACGCGGAACGAATGTGTTGCGGCCACGCTCAGCGGAACACCAAGACGATGATGAATCATTTGACGGCTTGCTTATTGTGCGGCCAGAAGGGCGGATGTTCTTTGTCAATGTGCAAGCGGTCACCGAGAAAATTGACGCTTTGCTACAAGAAGCCGCGCCAAACACTTTGGCTTTGGATTTAAGTCGCGTGCCAGATATTGAATATTCTGCCTTGCAAAGCTTGATGGAAATGCAGGCCAAGCTGAGCAAGGACGGCGTCCAGTTTTGGCTGGTCGGCCTCAATCCTGACGTGCTGGCCAGCGTACGAAACGCCGGTCTGGCCGATACCTTAGGGCAGGAGCAAATGCTGTTCAATGTTCACGAAGCGATTAGCAAGCATCAGCAAGCTACAGTTTAATGGCGCACTCCGCCAGTTAGGTTAAATTGGCGGAGGCAGAAACCGCAGCAAAAACTATGCAAGAAGCCGAGTCCGCTCGGCTTTTTTGTTGCGGCGACAAATCTAGCATTCAAAATTGAGCCTGATGAACTAAGCTAAATACTCCGATATGGCCTAGATTCCATCATGTTCACTTGGCTTAAAGATTGGCTCAACCAATCCGCCCCAACCCCCGCAGCGGCGATCCCTTTGGGTGTTTTAGCAAACAAATCAGCCGCGCATCAGGGCTTAATGCGGCGACAGTTGATACTCGACCACCATTTACGCGCGCATGCCTATGCGCTGTCTTTGCGCAATTTACCCCAAGCGAGCCATGCCGAAACCCATTTGCTGCGCAACGATGAGATTTTGCTCTGCGAAGTCAGTATTTTATTAGCTCAAGCGCATTGTCCAAAACGGCCGCTCTGGCTTGAGCTGGAATGGGAAAGTTTGGCTTCTTCCCGCTTTGCGGGCATTCAAACAGAACACGCATTGACCTTGATTGCGCGCGGACAATTGCCTGCAGCCAACCCGCAATTGATTCATGATTTCAAGCAACGCTGGCAAAAACACACCTTAGGCTGCACTTTTAACGAGGCGCTTAATGCGTCTCCTCATTTGGGGGCGCAAATTCAGGTGATTCATATCCAGATTGCCGATGCCGATATCAGCCACATTAGCCAGCAGATCCAAAAATGCCATCACTTTGCTCCGAATGCCAAAATTTGGGCGGATGGCGTTAATAATCAGGAAATGGCTGAAGCATGTATTGGCTTGGGTATCGCCTATGTTTCGGGCGCTATTTTCAGCAAAGCACCGCAACTGGGCGGGCAACTCCCCGCCTCATTCTTGCGATTGAATCAAGCCTTGCAGCAAGCTCAAGCTGGAGCGCCATTTACTGAGATTGCCGAAACCATTCGGGTTGACCCCGCCTTGTCGACGCGTTTATTACGTTATGTAAATTCCGCTGCGTTTGGGTTGAATCACCCCATCCATCATGTATTGGATGCTTTAAATCTAGTTGGTCAGCAGCGGCTCTATCGCTGGCTAGCCTTACTCTTTTTTAACCCCTGCAATGCAACACCACTGGATGACACCTTGCTCGAGGCCGCACTCACTCGTGCTCGATTAATGGAGCTGCTTGGCGAAAAACAGCTAGAGCCTGTACAGGGTGAATTGCTATTTTTGACGGGATTATTTTCTTTGCTCGACTATTTGCTACGGGTTCCCCGTCCGCTTTTGCTGAGCGAATTGAAAGTGCCTGAACTGGTGGCGCAAACGCTGATCGGCAGCACAACAGCACTCACGCCCTTTTTGAATCTGGCGATTCAAAGTGAACAAGGCGAAATGCCCTGCGCCAATGATTTAGCGCTCTGCCACTGCGATGCGGCGCAGTTTAATCAGCGACAACTTGCGGCGACGATGTGGGTATTGACCACATTGTCGAGCTAAGGAGCCCAAGATGCCGCCACTACAAGAAATAGAAATGCCATACAAAAGCTCATCGACAATTAAGCTTCGCTTATTTTTTGTTATGGGTTTGCTCATTTTTACCGTGACACTTTTGTTGTGGCATCACTGGGGAATGAACCGATATTTGCGTATGGACCCAAATACATTTGCAGCTATCGCCACTGTAGAACCTGCCGCAGAAGGCGCCGCTTATAGTCGCAGCATTTTAAGCAGAACGCCAAAAGGTTGGCAAATCGACTGCGAACTGCTCCATTTAGAATATCAACCTTATTGCGGCTTAGATTTGAAACCCGAATCAGCCCAGGGAATAAACCTATCACAATTTGATCGAATCAAAATCCGCTACTTATTTAGCAAAAAGGCAGAGCATCTCAGGCTATCCATTTTTAACTACAGCGACAAATATAGCCGAGAGAACGATTATTTAAGCCATCAAATAGAAGAAACCATCTTGCCTGCCCATGCAACATGGCAAGAGGTCAGTTTTCCTCTCTCCAACATGAATATCCCCGCATGGTGGCTCGTTCAAGAAAATGTTCACCCCGACGATGCGGGCAGTAAGTTTGATCGAGTGATGCAAATTCGAGTGTCGACGGGCTACGACGTTAGCGAAGGGCCGCAACAATTTGAAGTCGCTTGGTTGGAGTGGAGCGGCAAATGGATAAGCTCGGAAAATCTACACTTACTGATCATTTTTATGTGGCTGACTGCGGGCATGCTGTGGATTTTATGGGAGTGGTGGCGCAACATGGTTCGATTAAGCCAAAGTCGACAACGGCAACACTGGCTAGAAAGCACTAATCAGTCATTAACAGAATCAACACAGAAACTAGCCCATCGCGTGCGAACCGATCCTTTAACACAAGCACTTAATCGAGAAGGGCTCGCTGATTTTCTGGCCACCTACTGCAGTAATACCGAGGAGCCACTTAGTTTAATTTTTTTAGACATCGATCACTTTAAACAAGTGAACGACGTACATGGACACGCGGTCGGCGATATCGTTTTGCAGCGCTTTGTGCTGCAAATTCAAAAACAAATTCGTCCAAGTGATTGTTTGGTGCGATGGGGAGGCGAAGAATTTTTATTGGTCAATATGCATACCAGATTACTCGGTGCCGCAGAGTTGGCTGAGAAAATTCGACTTAACATGGCGCTGGTTTCTTGGCCCAATGGCATTAAACTGAGCTGTAGTGCCGGTGTAGCAGAAATGGTCGATCATGAAGCTTTTGCCAACCTCGTGGCACGCGCGGATGCCGCGCTCTACCAAGCCAAAGCAGCAGGAAGAAATCGCGTCGAGCTGGCCGAGTCCTAATGCTCAGCAGTGCCAGACGTATTTGACTGCAGTATCCATTATGAAAGGGCTGCAGTCGAATACCTATCAAGCCAAAATATTCATCCCGCCATCCACATAAAACGTACTACCGGTTAATCGAGCCGCGCCGTCCTCGCACAAGAACGCACTGGCTTCACCGACATCATCAATATCCGGTAATTCGCGCAGTGGCGCACTACCCGTTGCATTACTAATCAACAGATCAAACTCACGAATCCCGCTGGCGGCACGGGTTTTCACAGGGCCTGGCGACACCGCGTGGACGCGGATTTTCTTTGGACCGAGTTCAGTCGCCATATAGCGCACTGCGCATTCGAGCGCTGCTTTGACAGGCCCCATCATGCCGTAATTGGGAACGACTTTTTCCGCACCGTAATAGCTCATCGCCAGCAAAGTCCCGCCGCGCGTCATTAGCGGTTCGGCATGATGCGCCATCCGAATAAAGGAATGGCAAGATACATCCATCGCTAGCGCAAATCCCGCTGCCGAGCTATCCACCACACGGCCGTGTAGATCTTCTTTTTGTGCAAAAGCGATCGAATGAATTCCGATATCCAGTTGACTATGTTTTTGCTTGATTGCGGCAAACAGTTCGCTGACCGAGTCCTCATCCTGCACATCACATAATTGGGTGATGCTCGGCTGTAATTCATCAAATAGGGGCTGAATGTATTTCAGCGTTTTCTCGGTTTGATAGGTCAAAATTAATTCTGCGCCACGCGCTTTCAGCGCTTTGGCGACGCCATACGCAATCGAATTTTCATTCGCAATGCCCATTATCAGAGCAACTTTTCCTTCGAGTGAACCCGTCATCATGCATCTCCAAATAAATTATTGCCGAGGCTTGCACCTGCAGCGCCGCAACAAATCATACTCGCCCAAATCACCTTTGATACGATATAACTGCCACTGCGATACAGCAAGTGAAGCGGGTTTGTGATGGCGCAAAAAAACCAGCTGTTTGAGCTGGTTTTTGAGTTCGGAATCGACCGTTTAATCTAAGCCATCGCCTATGCGAGTGCTTTAATGGATGTCGTCGGTTTTTGTTCTACTTCCGAGCGAGGCTCAGGTTTAGCTGGATTGGCTTGCGCTTGTTGCTGGGCATATTCGGCTAAGGCGGCGGCAGTTTGTCGATTTTGAACTGTTTCTACAGTATCGAGTACTTGCTCGGTACTCACTCCCGTGGCACTCGACGTATTGGACGAGCTATCTTCAGTATCATAACGATCAGCTGCATTCGCAGCACTCGCCACATAGGTATCAAATTGCTGTTGTGCTGCTTTAGAAATAAACACTTGCTCAGCAACGGGCTTAACTGTTTCACGCACTTCTTGGCGTTGCTGCTGTAGTTGTTTTTGCAGCTCTGCCGCACCAGCCACCGTATTGGTTGCGCTCGTTGGTGGTGTGACAGGCACACTGTTGACGGATGAAGAGGTAATCGGTGACATGATGTCGGCTCCATTGGCTAACTAATGATTACAGCATACACCGATTTATCCGAAAATACAGTGTAAAAAGACTAATGGAATCATAATCATGCACGCATATCAAAGATTTTACCGAGTCCCACTTCGTCGTCTTGCGTCATATTGGCAGCCATCGCTTCATATTCAAATAATCGGGAAGTCGACACGGGGCGCATCGCTACGAATTGCATCATCGCCAAGGTAGAAACGTACGGAAAAACACTGAGCGTTTTCAGCTCGGCTTGTTCTGCTTGCTGGACGATCCCGGTTTCAGCTGCAACGTGTCGTACTTGCAGTAGTCGTGACTCAAATTGCGCTAGCTTTGCCTGCACCTCATTGTGACTCGCAGTCCGGCGTATCGCACTGGCGAGCGACAGAGGATTCACTTTGTGCGAAGACAAAACAGAGGCCATGCGCCATTATTCCAAGAATTATATTCTTATCATAAAGAAACGGCCGGTTCAGAAAAAGTGAAAATTGTGCAGAATAAAGGCAATTAATACCGTTTTTAGGGTTTGGATTGTTGGTAGTCTACTGGCATATATTTTGTAAAAAGCGAGTGGCTCTATGTCGAATATTTTAATTATCAATGCGGCGAAACAATTTGGTCATTCCAATGGTGAGCTGAATCAAACGCTGTCTGATCTGGCTGCCGTAACCTTATTGCACAGTGGTCATTCAGTTCAAGTGACTGAGGTGGATCAAGGGTATGACATTGAATACGAGGTAAATAAATATCTGTGGGCAGATACCATCATTTATCAAATGCCAGCGTGGTGGATGGGCGCGCCGTGGATTTTGAAAAAATACATGGATGAAGTCTTCACGGCCGGTCATGGGCGTTTGTACGCCAATGATGGGCGCAGTCGAATGGATGCCAGTAAAAAGTACGGCTCAGGCGGTTTGATTCAAGGCAAAACGTATCTGTTGTCGGTCACTTGGAACGCGCCGATGACTGCGTTTGATGCGCCGGATGATTTTTTTGCTGGTGCTGGCGTTGATGGCGTGTATTTGCCATTTCACAAAGCCAATCAGTTCTTGGGCATGACCGCCTTACCGACTTTTATCTGCAACGACGTCATCAAGCAGCCCGATATCGCGGGTGATATTGCGCGTTATCGCCAATATCTGGCAACTTTTTTTCCTGCTGAAACGTTGGCGAAGCAAACGGAAGTGATCGCGTAATGTGTGATGCTGTATTGGCTGCCGGCCATTGCTA
>CAUPHX010000170.1:0-7071 GCA_963511125.1 uncultured Deefgea sp.
CTTTGGCAAAGACTTTTACGCTAAGCTCGGTACCAATTATCGCAATATGAATAATGCGCAATTGCCAAGCAATGAAGATATTGAACAACAAATCTTCATCGTCGAGTCTAGCCGCGTTGCGGGCTACGATTTAACGCCGTTCTTTGCACAATGGGGCGTTGCAGTTAGCGCCAACACCAAAGCACGAATTAAGAATCTGGCCTTAAAACCACTAACGGATCCAATCTGGCTCAACCGCGACAGCAAAATACAATATAAATACTATTAATTTTTCAGGTATAAAATAGCAATGGCGGCTTCATCTTCTTAATGAGCCGCCATTTTTTTATTACCCACTGATGTGACGCAGTCCGCAGATTTTGCAGTTCCGCCAAAGCCTGCTGGATTGCTTTAAGTAAATAGCCTTGCACCCATACGCTGCAATACACGCGCAGCATGATCCAACGACCACCCGCCAATTCTTTTGTGTGCCATTGCAAAGCAACGTCCTTGGATGTGTTTTCTAACAGGTACGCAACCGCCGCGAGTTTGGCTTGTCGTGGCTCGACACCGGTTGCAAGTGTCGCTTTTGCCATAAGCGCCCGCTCTCTCGCATCCGCAAGGTCTGGCTTGGCAAGATTGCACACGCCCAATGAGGCCGTCTTTTGTTTTTCCGCGATCCGATACGGCAACTTCCAATAGCCCGACTCATCCATACCCACAACAGCAAGCCAGAACCACCCCAAATCCGCCATAGTGAGTTATTATTGTTGGTCTTTTGCAAGAGCTTTTTTATAGATGCAAGCTTTTATAAGGATTGTGGCGGAATTTTCGAGTCCCTCAATACCAAATATAAAGCAAAAAGCCCCATCGTAAGATGTGGGCTTTTTGCTTGGTATCCTGCAAGGCTGCCCTCTCCCAATTGAGGATCAGAATGTCGTTACACGATCACTATGCCAAATTAGGCATCCAGCCCAATGCCAGCATCGACGCAATTAAAGCGGCCTATCGCCGCAATGCGACCAAATACCATCCCGACCGCAATTCGGCGCCCGATGCGCCTGCGCGATTTCGTGAAATCCAAGAAGCCTACGATGTTCTGTCTGACGCCGAGCGACGCAAAGCCTATGATGATTATCGACAACGCAGCTTGATTGATAACCCGCTCGAAGTCGCCCAAGAAATTGCCGCTAAATATTTACAAGGTGTATTGCAATGAACGTATCGTCTTTTTTTGCTGAATTGATGTCGGTCTATGAAGCCGAACTCGAAGACCTAATGAGCGACTCGGAAGGCAAACCAGCGCTTAAAAAGCGTTTAGCTGAAAAACGCCAACAGTTTTCGCACCTATTGCCGATGATTGAATTCAGCCCAGAAATGGTCGCGGTGGTTTTTTACAACGCGTTTAGCTTTACGTCGCCCGCGATGATGAAAGCCATTGTATCGAGCGAGCCTGATGGTGATGACTTTATCCCTTGGGATCAATTACAAGAAAACCTCAGCATTGCCGATTGGGCGCAAGAACTCGTCGACGCGGCGCGTGACGCCGATGGTGGCGATGTGTTTTTGGTCGTGTCAGCCGCTTTAGAATACCTCCGCCTCAAAGGCTCGCATCACAGTGCGCCCGCGGCAGCCACGCCAGTTACAGAAGAAGACGACGATCGCGATGTTTATAATTCAGATGACGATGGTGGCGACATGAGCGACCTCGACTCCGCTGGCTCGTCTTGGCTTGAAGAACAAGGCTTTGAAACCCGTGACTCAGATAATTAGCATGGGTATATGGTTGCAGGCTTTATTGTATAAAGCATAAAAGCAAATACCATAAAAATTATTCTTTCAAACAGCTAACCCAATCAAATATTAAGGACTGATTATGCATCCAGCAGTTATCAATGCCTCACAACTGATTACGGTCGGCGACATTACTGGCGCCGAAAAAGTACTATCCGACATCGCCGACCAACACGGTGATACGGCTTTGATGCAAATTTTGGATGAAGTCGCCCCCAAAGATTTACTCGCCATCATGCGCGAATACGATTCGGCCAAGCAATCTTTACTGAGCATGATGGTTACGCCCGAGCAATTTGCCCGCGCCGTGGTGCTCGACAAGCAATACGGCGAGCGCAATAAAGACAAAATGCGCGGCATGATTAATGCCGTGATCTACAAAGACCCAGACCTGACTGGCGACTACCTCGAAGCGATGTTTGAGCAAGACGGCGGCACAGAAACGATGGCCGACTATTTTTACGGTCGCCTTGAAGAAGTCTTTAATTTTGTGATGCACGCCAGCAACACCACCGACCCGCTGCCGTTTTTATCGGACGATGGCAGCAGTACGAGTGATGAAATCCGTGAGTTTTTTGCCGTATTTCATTCGCTCGAACACATCCAAGACAAAACCAGCTGGAGCTACACGCGCTCTGAAGTCGCCGACAACGACTGGAAAGAAACCATCTGGATTTTATTTCACGAACAAACCGACTTTTTCGAACACATCATTGGTGAGCTGCAAGGCCGCGTGTTAGCCCACGCGATGCGTACCGAGCGCCGTAGCAAACCCATTAGCGACAGCGCGATTGAAAATCTACTCGCAGCCATTTCTGGCGGCAGCGACAAGGCCAACGAAGCTGAAGAGTCCGCTATTTAATATGAAGAATATGAGCAATCCCGCGACCAGCATTGCCGCCTTTGACCAACGCCGATTTTTTGATAAAGCGCTCAGTTTCGGCGTGGCGCAAGGTATTATCAGCGCCGAAAAACTGGCCACCATTCAAGCCGACTTGGCCAAAGGCATGGTGCAAATCGCCAATTATTTTGGCACCGCCTATTTGCGCCCTGATTTGGAGCTATCGGTGATTCGGATGACGAATCTGATTAGTATCTACCTCGAAGATCACGCGCAGGGTGATTTGCAAATTGCAGCGCAGTCACTGCAAAAGAACACGCTGCTGTCGCACTCGAAAAACGGCGCTGATATGCTGCGCCGCCTGCATGCGATGCCACGCGATACGCTGCTACTGAAAGAAGGCGCGGCCTCTCAAGAAGAACAGCAATCGTTTTTAAATGAAATGAGTGGTGAAGAGCGAATTTCTTGGCCGCAATACCAAGCCGATCTCGCGCGCGGCCAAGCCTTGAAAGATAAAATCGAACTCGGTTTTTGGCTCGCCAAGAAACTGCGCCTCGGCAGCGAAGACATTTGCGATGCCGAGCAACTGATCTCTCGCGTCATGCTGCGGATTTGCGCCCCCGATGGGAAAGTCACATTACCCAGCCGCAAAGAATTCGCTCTATTGATCAAGGCGGCCAAAGCCAAAAAAACGGTCTACAACCCTGAGCGATTTGAACTCTTTTTCAGCGATGCGCCCATCTTGATTAAACGCACCGCGCACGCGGAAATGGAACATTTCCTCGCGCACGAATTGCCGAAAATCCGCAGTAATAGCTTTAACCTAGAAAGCTTCTTTTTGGACGGCGGCATTAACGAAATCAGCGATTACGATGCAGAAATTGCTAAAAACTGGCAACGCATCAGCCAAGACGGCGACAACGCCGTCATTGCCACGCTGTTTTTACTCGTCGCCACCGAACAGCCCGTCAAATCGGCCATGCTCAAGCGCGAAGCCATTGCGATGGTGAAAGCGTTGCGTGAAAAAGGCCTCAATTCTGCGCTCGTTGCCGAATTTATCGAAAATCACGTCCCCGTTGAGCTGCGCGAAGAACTGACTGATTTTTGGGAAAACGATCTCAAAGAAGAAGCCGATACCGCACTCGCCAACAAAGACCCAGAATTCCCCGATGAATACATGGAGCGTGCGTTTAAGTATTTACTGAAAAATTGCAGCACGACGTGGAAAGGCCGCAGCTAAATATTACGTTTGTTGTGTGCTTTACAGCCAAAGTTGGCCGTGACTGATCGGATAAAACCAATGATTGAAAAAGCGAGCGAGGGTGATTTGCTCTTTATTGAACAAATCACCCAGCAAAATATGCTGGTGCATTATGCAAACCATGCTAAATCTTGGGACGATGCCGTATTTGCAAAAAGTCTCCAAGAAACCGAGAATTTGATCGTCCGCATTGCAGGTAAGCCCGTTGCAGCCATGCGCTACACGCTCAGCGATACCTATTTGTATATCAATGACTTACAAGTACAGCATGACCATCAAAATCAAGGGCATGGCACAACTCTGTTACGCCACGCCTTTGATCTTGCAAAACGACAATCACTACCAAAAATTCGACTTTGTGTTTTCAAAACAAACACTGCATTTGAGTACTATCAGCGGTTTGGCTTTTTACACGTCGGTGAACAAGGCCATTTATTTCGCATGGAGAAATCTTTTGCGTAAATTGACGACGATTTAGACTTATTGCAGTCATTTTTGTGATGTTCAAATTTGGTATTGATGCTGTGCCGCTCACGTTGAGTTGGGGCTTAAAAATCCCGTCTCAGCGCACCGAGTGAGGGAGAGAGACAAACAGTTGTATCGTTTGGCTCACGACAGATCGAGGGCATCGGGGACCGATGCGCGCCCGGGTCGCCTTCTTTTGCTTACTTTTCTTGGCGAAGCAAGAAAAGTAAGTCCCCGTCGCGGATTGCGACTGTAAAACAATGTACCGTAGGCACTTAAACTCATAGCGCAAATTCAAAAAAAGCAATACAGATAGATGTATAGCCCTATAACCATTAATTAAAAAAACCTACAGAGCAATACCCTGATAACCTAATGTCACTTGAAATCTGGCTGGCCTTTATTATTGCAACAAGTTTTATCTCGGCCACACCGGGGCCGAATATGTTGTTGATGCTCAGCCACGGCGCACGTTATGGTTGGCGCGCGACCACGGCCACAATGAGCGGTGCAATCCTTGGCCTCGCGCTCTTGCTGGGTTTATCTGCGCTGGGCGTGAGCAGTGTGTTGGCCGCCTCGCCGATGCTGTTTATGGCACTCAAAATCGCGGGCGCGCTGTATCTAATTTATTTGGGCTATCAGTGCTGGTATGCGGGTAGCAAGCTTTCACTACCTAGATCCAATGCAGATACCACTGCCTCTCGCTTTAAAACAGGTTTAGCGGTTGCGCTCTCCAATCCCAAAGCGGTCCTCTTTGCTGCGGCCTTTTTGCCGCAATTTCTCACGCCCAATGCGCCGCAAGCGCCACAATGGCTGATTTTATTAAGCAGCTTTTTTGTAATCGAAATTACTTGGCAACTGGCCTACGCTTTGGGCGGCATGTCGCTGGCGCGCTGGCTAGAAAGTGGGCGACGAATTCAAATATTTAATCGCAGCTGTGCGCTGGCCTTTTTCGCCGTTGGCGCCGCGCTCGCGCTGGCTAAAATCCATTAATCCACGAGTGAACAACATGATGAATGAACTGATTATCGAAGACCTCGTCATTGGCGAAGGCAAAGCCGCCGTCAAAGGCGCGCTGATTACGACACATTACACCGGCACTTTGCTGGACGGAACCGTATTTGATTCGTCACACCGCAAAGGCAAACCGTTCCAATGCGTCATCGGCACTGGCCGCGTGATTAAAGGCTGGGACATCGGCATCATGGGCATGTGCGTGGGCGGGAAACGCAAGCTGTCCGTTCCCGCGCATCTGGCCTACGGCGAGCGCCAAATCGGCGAGCACATTACGCCAAATTCTGATCTGTATTTTGAAATTGAACTGCTGGAAGTGTTGACGCGAGACTAATCATCCGCGACCTGTTGCCTTTTCGCGAACAACAGAAGCGCAATATCTTCCTGAATCGTCGACTACGCTATGCTTCGCTACTTAAATAACATTTAAATGTGGCGAACTGTATGCATCCTGTAATCAATGTGGCGCAACTGCAAGCGCTGATGGCCGATCCTGCTTTAGTGATTGTGGATTGTCGCCACGACTTAGCCAATCCAGCAGCAGGGCGCGCCGCCTATGCGGAGAGCCACATTCCAAATGCGCGCTTTTTGCATCTCGACGAGGATTTGTCGGGTGAAAAACTCGGTCACAATGGTCGGCATCCCTTGCCCGATCCCGCGCAGTTCGCCGCACGATTAGGCCAGCTTGGCATTTCAGCCAACAGCAAAATCGTCGCCTACGACGCCAGTGGCGGTCCATTTGCCGCGAGGCTGTGGTGGTTATTGCGCTGGCTCGGCTGCGATAGCGTACAAGTGCTTGATGGCGGTTGGCCTGCATGGCTTGCAGCCCAAGCGCCGATCGAAACATTGATGCCAACATGGCCTGCCAGTACCTTCAACGCCCAGCTACGACCTGAGCTGCATGTCCACGCAGAAGCAGTACTCGCCAATTTAGCCACCGCGCAATTTGAAATTGTCGACGCGCGCAGTGCCGAGCGGTTTATCGGTATCGGTGAAACGCTCGACCCCGTGGCAGGCCACATTCCTGGTGCAATTAATCGCTTTTTCATGCTCAATTTAGCCAATGGTCATTTCAAATCGGTAACGCAGTTACGCCAAGAATGCCTGCAACTATTGGGCGAGCGCACGCCAGCGCAATGGGTGCATCAATGCGGCAGTGGCGTCACCGCTTGCCATAATTTACTCGCACTCGAAGTAGCCGGTTTAAGCGGCGGGCGCTTGTATCCTGGCTCATGGAGCGAATGGTGCAGTGATCCAGCTAGACCGATGCTGTGCTGATGGCGAGTTTAACGAATGGAACGGTTAAGTAAGTCTTACCAAACCATGGCGCGGCGTACGCGGAGGTAAAGTCATTTTCGGTGCAATACAATTGTAGGGTGTGAAAACCCGCAGGGTTTGCGCACCAATAACAATGAGAAGCATCACGATCATCAATCAGCAGCGCAACCGCGTGCGCAAATACAGCCTTGCGCACCCTACTTGGCTAGTTATGAATTATGAACAATCTTTATTTGAAAGTTATTTTGACAGGCAGCCATGTATCGTGTTGCACGACCAGACAAAAATGCTGATAATCCTTGCGGTGATTGATGCATAGCTTTTTTGTTGTCTGCCAAATAAAAATCTGATGCATACTTAATTAATATATTTGTTGACGAATTTTCTTCTACGCTGTTTATTTCACGCTCAATAGCCTTGGATAAATTCAAAGTAATCA
>CAUPHX010000171.1:0-7015 GCA_963511125.1 uncultured Deefgea sp.
CTCTGGCGCAGCCCACGCCTCATCGCACGCTGGTTTCGCCCATGAACCAAAATGTCAATTGGAGCACACAGGCCGAGCGTGGCGGGCAAATGGCCTATTGGGGCATGAAATTGATGCTTGCGGCCTTTCGCATTGGCGGCCGCCCTTTATTTGCGCTGATTTTATATCCGGTTTTGGGCTGGTTTTTTGTCTTTGGCCGCGCCTCCCGCAACGCATCGCACCACTATTTGAAGCGCCTCAAGCAATATGCACCGCATTTGCCGCTGACGCCCAATCTGGCACTGAGCTGGCGACATTTTTTAAGCTTTGCTGAAACGATACTCGATAAGCTGCAAGCTTGGTCGGGCGAACTACAGCAAACCCAAGTGCAATCATACGGCCGCGAAATGATGCTAGCGCGCTTAACGCAACGACAAGGCGGCATTATGCTTACCGCCCATCTGGGTAATACCGAAGCGATGCAGGCTTTATCAGAAGCGAACGCCGATCTTCAGCTCAATGTGCTAGTGCACACCCAACACGCCGAGCAATTTAACCGTATTTTGGCTGCGCAATCGCACACTCGCTCGGTTCGCTTGATTCAGGTTGAACAGATTAACGCGGCTTTGGCCGTCGATTTATCCGAACGCGTCGCGCGTGGCGAATGGCTGGTGATCGCGGCAGATCGCGTCCCTGTTCACGCCTACCATGCCAAACAAGACATAGCACGCACTTTGACGGTGAATTTTCTTGGCGCGCCAGCGAAATTGCCGTTAGGACCCCATTTGCTGGCACTGATTATGCAATGTCCACTGGTATTGGCCGTTTGTCTTAAGCAAGATAATGGCTTGCAGCTTCATTTTGAGACGCTGAGCGAAGCCTGCTCCGTTGCCCGAACTGCGCGCCAACCGTGGATGCAGCAATCGGCCCAACGCTACGCAGACCGCCTCGCCCATTATTGCCAAATCGCCCCACTGCAGTGGTTCAATTTTTACCCTTTCTGGATTGAGCATGAATAAGCCAGCCACGTACATCGAATTTGGCGCACATCGACTGCGAATCGAAGACATTCTCGCGGTCGCACAAGGGTGCGGCGCACAGTTATCGGCAGATCTCGCCTTTCGCCGCCGCGTTAACGCAGGCAGCGCCTTTTTGGAAAACCTACTCGCCGAGCACGGCGAAATCTATGGCGTGACCACCGGCTATGGCGATTCGTGCACGGTTGGCATTCCGCAGCATTTGGTCGCTGAACTACCCAAGCAGCTGTATACCTATCACGGCTGCGGGCTTGGCGCGTTTTTCGACGCTTACACTGGGCGAGCGATTTTAGCGGCGAGGCTGCTCTCGCTTGCGCAAGGCTATTCAGGCGTACGCTGGATTTTGCTGGAGCAACTGGCCACCTTGATTAATAAAAATTGGGTGCCGGTGATTCCAGAAGAAGGCTCAGTGGGTGCCAGTGGTGATTTAACGCCACTCTCCTATGTTGCAGCAGTATTGGCTGGGGAGCGCCATATTTACAGAGATGGGAAGCCATACCCAACCAGTGAAGCTTATGCCGCCGAGAAAATCACCCCGTTAACACTCGCCCCCAAAGAAGGTTTGGCGCTGATGAACGGCACGGCAGTCATGACCGCGCTGGCCTGTATCGCTTATCAGCGTGCTGAATATCTGGTGAAACTATGCGCACGGCTGACAGCGTTGGCGTCTTTGGCGACGGATGGCAATAGCTATCACTTTGATGCCAAGTTGTTCTCGGTCAAACCCCATCCAGGCCAGAACGAAGTCGCCGCGTGGATACACGACGATTTACTGGCCGGCGAAGCGCCGCGCGAAGGCTTGCGATTACAAGATCGCTACTCGATCCGCTGCGCGCCGCACGTGATTGGCGTGCTGGCCGACGCCCTGCCGATGCTGCGCCAATTTATTGAAAATGAACTCAATAGTGCTAACGACAACCCGATTATCGACGGCGAGGGCGAACACGTCCTGCATGGTGGTCATTTTTACGGCGGCCACATTGCTTTTGCGATGGACAGCCTGAAAAACTGCGTTGCTAACCTCGCCGATTTGATGGATAGACAACTCGCGCTGATGGTCGATGCCCGCTTTAATCATGGCTTGCCGAGTAATCTATCGGGCGCACAAGGCGAGCGCCGTGCCATCAATCACGGCTTTAAAGCCGTGCAAATCGGCGCCTCATCGTGGGCGGCAGAAGCACTGAAGCTCACGATGCCCGCCAGCGTATTTAGCCGCTCAACCGAGTGCCACAATCAAGACAAAGTCAGTATGGGGACGATTGCCGCGCGCGACGCACTGCGCGTGCTGCAACTGACCGAACAGGTGATTGCCGCCCATGCGCTCGCAGCGGTGCAAGGCGTCGAATTACGCATCGGACAGGGCGAGCTAAAACCTGAGCAGCTGTCTAGCGGCGTCACTGCGCTAATGACTGAAGTGCGCGCATTGTCTGCGCACCTGCATGAAGATCGTGCGCTCGATACCGATCTACGCGCTACCATTGCGGCGATTCAGGCGCGCAGTTTTAGCGCACCAGGGAAAACCGAATGAACGCCCAGCTATCACACAGCATCGAAATCACCCCCGCGTTTCATGACGTCGATCTAATGGAAGTCGTCTGGCACGGCCACTATGTAAAATATTTCGAAATCGCCCGCTGTGCGCTGCTTGGGCAATTTGATTACGACTATCCGGGCATGCGCGCCTCAGGCTACGCTTGGCCGGTGATCGATTTGAATGTTCGCTATTCCCGCCCAGCGACTTTTGGCCAAAAACTGCGTGTCACCGCCAGTATTGTCGAATGGGAAAATCGACTCAAGATCAACTATCGCATTCACGATAGCGCCAGTGGCCATTTACTCACCAAAGGCTACACCACTCAAGTGGCGGTCGAGATGGCTACACGAGAAATGTGTTATGTATCGCCCGATATATTGTTTGAAAAGCTAGGATTAGCCAAGCCATGAACATCCCATCTCTCGCCTTGGGGCTACTGCTGCTGATTGGACAGGCGCATGCGACATCACTCGATGATGTCAAAGCCCGCGTCACCCTCAAAGACTCGCAACGCGGCGAATTCCGGCAGGAAAAACGAATTGCCAACCTGTCCAAGCCGCTGGTTTCTAGTGGTGAATTTATTTACCTGAAGGACAAGGGTTTATTGTGGCAGATCGGAAAACCTTATGCCTCTGACGCCATCATCACCGGCGAAACACTGATACAGCGCGTCAAAGGCAAAACCATCGTGCGCGTTGATGCCAAATCGCAACCCGGCTACAGCGCCGTATCGCGGATCTTCATGGCGCTCGTTGGCAGTGACTGGGGCGTGCTTGAGCAAGACTTCACCATCATCGCTAAAGTCGAAGGCAAGCACTGGCAGCTCGAACTCACGCCAAAGCGTGGGCTGTTTGCCAGCTTTGCTAAAACACTGACGCTAAGCGGCTCGACCGCCCTATCCCAATTGGATATCGCCGAAAAAAATGGCGACAGTACGCATTACACCTTTAGCAACGTCACGGTAGCCGGAAAATTATCCGCCGATGAAGACAATAAGTTCTCGCTTAAATAATGAAGGGTATCTCTGAGAAAGCTAGATTTTACATCTGGTGCATCGGCATACTGATAACGAGTATCTTGTTAGCCCAGTTACTCTACCAAGGCTTGCCACTACAAACCAACTTGATGGCCTTGTTACCGGCAGGCGAAGCCGATCCGGTTGCGCAGCAAGCCGTCAAGCAACTTGAAAGTCAGCTTGGCGAGCAACATGTGCTGCTCGTTGGCGCGAGCAATACTGAAGCGGCCATTGCCGCCGCCGATCAAGCTGCCGCCACACTAGAAAAATCCGGCGCTTTTGCCCGCGTTACGCTGCGCCATCAGCGGGGCGATGCCTTTGCCAGCGCCGCCACATTTCGCTATGCACTCGCCAACCCAGCCACCATTGCCCAGCTAAACAATGGCGATCTGGACGCGTATTTGCAGGAACAAACGGCACAGCTGTATGGTCCGCTCGGCAGCCTGCGCGCCGCACTGCTGGAACGAGACCCACTGTTTCTTGCTGGCGAACTATTGAGCCGCCGAATAGAAAAAGGCGTCGATTTTGATCCCGCTAGCGGCATCGTTTTGCTCCATGGTGAAAACAAAACTTGGGCGCTGATCGAAGCCAAAAGCAAGTCGCACGCTTTTAATGACAGCGACGACGAGGCAAAAACTGGCCCCGCTGCGACGGCAAAAGCCATTTACGCCGCCATCGCCACCGCAAAAACAGCCCAAGGCATTGATGGCGCTTCAAATATAGAAGCTTTAGCCGCCGGCGTTGCGCTGCATACTGATCAAGCCAGCAAAAGTGCCAAAGAAGAAATCAGCCGCATCGGCATCGGTTCATGGATAGGCTCAATCTTGTTGATGTGGCTGGCATTTCGCCGCATTTCGGCCATCGCACTCTGTCTGCTTCCTCTGCTCGTGGCCACCGGCGTAGCCATCCTTGCAACCGTACAGCTCATGGGCAGCATCCATGTCCTCACATTGGTGTTTGGCGCTAGCTTAATCGGCGTGGCCATTGATTATGGTACGCATTGTTTTGCCGATAGTTTGGGGGCTGATGAGCACTGGACGATCAGCCGCGCAGTCCAGCAATTACGCCCAGCACTGTTTTACGGCGCATTGACCAGCGTAATCGGCTATCTGGCACTGGCCATCGCGCCCTTCCCTGGCCTGCGTGAAATTGCTGTATTTTCATCGACAGGATTGATCGCTGCCTATCTGACTGTCGTGCTGGCTTTTCCAGTGTTGCACCCGCACTACCGAGCCAATACCAAGGGTATGTACTTAACTGATTTATTACTAAAGGGCCATACGCATATACTCAGCAAAAAATGGCTATTGCTTCTGCTATTACCGCTGATTTATGGTCTAACGCAATTGCGCGCTAGTGATGATCTGCATAGCTTTTATACGGTTGACCCTCAGCTGGGGCAGATGGAGCTGCGCATCAAGGCACTGTTTGCCAATGCACCGGAAAGCCAATTTTTTTTGGTTGAAGGCCATAACGCCGATGAAGTACTACGCCGCGAACACGCTTTGCTTGTACAATTATCGCCGCTGCTCGCCAATAAAACGATCAGTGCCACGCGCTCACTCTCGCAGCATTTACCCGATACGGTGACACAGACTCATCAGCTGCATACATTGCAAACAACCCTAGTATCACCGGAATATTCAGACTGGTTGCGCGAACTGGGCTTATCTGAAGCCGCCATCTCGGCTGATCAACAAGCGCTGAAAAATGCAAAGCCAGTGAGCATGGCGCAGTGGCTACACAGCGATCTGGGTCGTGGCGACGCGCTACTCTGGCTAGGTCAAACTGAGCGTGGTTATGCCTCGCTCGTGCTGCTTTCCAACATCAAGGACAAAGCGCCTTTGGCCGCAATCACCCTCGATGGCGTGCGTTTTGTCGATCGCGTTGATGATCTGTCTACGCTAATGGCGCGTTACCGCAATATTGCACTGGCACTAACGGCAGCTTCGCTACTCGTGATGCTCGTTTTCATGGCGCCTCGGCACGGCTGGCGCGGCGCTACGCTCATCATTTTACCGTCCATTTTGGCGGCACTGGGCGCACTGGCACTATTCGGCATCATGGGTATTGCCCTCAACCTGTTTTCTGCATTTGCTTTGCTGATCGTACTCGCCCTAGGTATCGACTACGCTATTTTCTTTCGCGAGTCGGGTGAAGAAAATCACCGCGCCATGCTCGGCGTTATGCTCGACTCCAGCACCACCTTACTGTCATTTGGCCTCTTGGCGATGTCCAGCCTACCTGCCGCGCAGTCATTCGGCATAATGGTGTTGTTCGGAATCACGCTGGCATTTCTGTTTGCGCCGATGGCCCGATTGGAACCATTGGCAAATTCAATAATTCGCAGTCAATCAATGGCCTTGGGCCGCAGGAAAAAAAATGAACTTTGAATCAGATGTCTTGATTATCGGCGCCGGCCCTGCTGGCGCGGTGGCGGGCGCTTTACTCAATAAACAAGGTTTTAAAGTACAGATTCTGGAACGCCAACTCTTTCCACGCTTTTCAATTGGCGAGAGCCTGCTCGCGCATTGCCTTGATTTTTTGGAAGAAGCCGATATGTTACGTGCGGTGCATCAGGCGGGCTTCCAATATAAAAATGGCGCTGCTTTTGCCCATGCTGGCAAGTACAGTGAATACAATTTTGGCGACACCTTCACTCAAGGTTTTCCGTACACTTTTCAAGTGCAACGCGCACCGTTCGACAAGCTACTCGCCGACGAAGCCGCCAAACAAGGCGTAGAAATTGGCTACCAACACGAAATTATTGCGGCGGATTTCGATGGTGAACACCCCGTTCTCACTGCTCGCGACCCGCATGGCGTAATCAATCAATTTCGCGCTAAGTTTGTCCTTGATGCCAGCGGCTTTGGCCGCACCCTGCCCCGCCTACTCGATCTGGAATTGCCATCGAATTTCCCATCGCGTCGCGCGGTATTTACCCATATTGATGACAACATCATTGCCGGCAATTTTGACCGCCAAAAAATCCGCGTCACCGTTCACCCGACTAAACCCGACATCTGGTTCTGGACCATTCCATTTTCGAATGGCCGTAGCTCGCAAGGCGCGGTGGCCAGCACCGAACATTTTGCAGCTTATCCTGGTACGCCCGAGCAGCAGCTAAAAGCACTCATTGCCGAAACCCCCTGCCTCGCTGAATTATTGCAAGACGCAATCTGGGATACGCCGGTTAATGAACTGAATGGCTACTCGGCCAACGTTAAAACTATGCATGGGAAGGGCTTTGCTTTGCTGGGCAATGCGGCCGAGTTTCTGGACCCCGTGTTTTCCAGTGGGGTCACGATTGCGATGCGCTCGGCCTCGATGGCAGCCAAAGTCCTTACGCGCCAGCTCAATGGCGAGGCGGTGGATTGTGAAAGCGAATTCGCGCAACGATTGTAACGTGGCGTCGACAATTTCCGTACCTATTTCACTGGTTGGTATGTC
>CAUPHX010000172.1:0-7012 GCA_963511125.1 uncultured Deefgea sp.
CTGCCGAGGCAGCCCAGCCCCCCGTCGCATAAGCACACACATGCAGCGGACTATTTTTGATCCGATTAACAAAATCTTGCGCACCACGGATGGCCGAAAATGAGCCGTTTAAATCAATGTGTGTTTTGACAAGCGATACAAATCGAGATTTAACCTGTTCTGATATTTCATCAGAATAGGCAACCTGATTGTCACTTAGAATTTCAAGCAAAATCCCAGAGTCAGTAACATTTTCATACTCACCCCAAGACGCTCTAATATTTACCGCACCAAGGACATCAAATACCGCAAGGCGGAAAAGCTCACCATCTGCATCGTAAGATTTTAATAAAGTCCCATCGATATCAAAAATCACTGCATGCATCTGTTTACGCCTAACTCGACAATAAATATTCAATTTCAACCAAGGGTATAGTCGCGTAGGCCTAAAAAATAGAAGCCTACGCCAAGATACTCACTCTTTATGAAAAAATCACTTTACCCTTTACCAAGGTGTATTTCACTTTCCCCAGCATTTCATGCCCGATAAATGGCGTGTTTTTGCCTTGGCTTTTTAGGCGTTCAGGGATCACTTGCCAATGCGCTTTGGCGTCAAACAACACCAAATCGGCGCGATTGCCGACCGACAAGCCAGCATCAAACCCAAGCATTTTCGCTGGCACTGAGCTGATCTTTGCTAATGCTTGCGGCAAGCTGATGTGTTGGCTGCTTGCCCATTTGAGCGTCAACGGCAGCAATAATTCCAAACCCGTCGCGCCGCGCTCAGACTGAGCAAACGGGAGCAATTTCCCGTCATCGTCGACTGGCGAATGATCCGAGCAAATCGCATCAATCGTGCCGTCGTTCAGCGCTTTCACAATCGCGTCGCGATCGGCAACCGCACGCAGTGGCGGATCGAAACGGTATTGGCTGTCAAAGAAACCAATATCAATATCGGCCAGATGAATGTGATTGATACTCACGTCACACGTTAGCGGCAATCCTTCAGCTTTGGCGGCGCGAACTAAATCCAGACCTGCGGCGCTCGACATGCGCGCTAAATGCACGCGGCAACCTGTAGCGCGCATCAATTGCACGATTTGCGCGACGGCGATGGTTTCAGCAATCACTGGAATGCCGGTCAGGCCAAGGCGAGATGCATAGGGGCCATCGTGCGCAACACCGTCGTTCACCAGCGACGCTTCTTCAGGACGCAGGCGTAGTTCAAAGCCAAAGTTCGCCGCGTATAGCATCGCGCGGTATAGCACTTGCAAGTCGGCAATCGGCACATCGCCTTGCGAAAATGCGACGCAACCTGCTTCTTTGAGCATCGCCATTTCGGTGATTTCTTTGCCTTTGAGGCCAACGGTCAACGCGCCAACCGGATACAAACGGGCTAAATCGAGGTTTTTAGCGCGTTGGCGCAAATTGGTTACGAGGCCAGATTCATCCAGCACCGGATCAGTATCAGGTGGGCACACTACGCTGGTGACACCACCAGCGGCCGCTGCCGCCATTTCCGATTTCAGTGTCGCTTTGTACTCAAAGCCTGGTTCGCGCAAGCGCGCCGCCAAGTCGACCAAGCCCGGTGCCACAATGAGCCCAGTCGCATCAATCGTTTCATCAACGGTAAAACCCGCTGGCGCAACACCCACCGCAGCAATTTTGCCACCCGCGAGATACAAATCAGCAACTTGCTCAGTGCCAGCAATCGGGTCGACCAAGCAGCCATTTTTAATTAAGATATTTTTCATTAGAGCAAACTCCGCTGATTGGCCGCCACAATACTCAGCACCGCCATCCGCACTGCGATACCAAACGTCACTTGCGGCAAGATCACCGCTTGATCCCCATCGGCGACCGCCGAATCAATCTCAACGCCGCGATTCATTGGCCCCGGATGCAGCACAATCGCATCCGGTTTAGCAAACGCTAGTTTTTCAGGGGTAAGGCCGTAGACTTTATAGAATTCCTGCGTTGATGGCAGATACGCCCCTGCCATCCGTTCGTTTTGTAAACGCAGCATCGCCACCACATCCACGTCTTTGAGGCCAGCTTCCATGTCGTGATAGACATGTACGCCAAGCTGCTCGATGCCCGTTGGCAACAAGGTTTTCGGTGCAATCACGCGAATATCTGGGCAACCCAAGGTCGACAGCGCATGAATTTGCGAGCGAGCAACACGTGAGTGCAACACATCGCCCACAATCGCAATGCGCAGATTGGTGAAGTCACCTTTGTAATGACGAATCGTGAACATATCGAGCATCGCTTGCGTTGGATGTGCGTGGCGACCGTCGCCGGCATTCACCACCGCAACGCCCGGCTTCACATGCTTGGCGATCAAATGCGCCGCGCCCGAATCCGAATGACGCACCACAAACAAATTCGCGCCCATCGCTTCAATATTGTGGATGGTATCAAGTAGCGTTTCGCCTTTGGCGGTGCTCGACGCTTGAATATTCAAGCTCGATACATCGGCTGACAGGCGTTTGGCCGCGATTTCAAACGTCGTGCGCGTGCGCGTTGAGTTTTCAAAAAACAGGTTAAACACTGAAGTTCCCGCCAGATCGGCGAACTTCTGATTCACCAGTTCTCCACCCGACACAAACTCGGCGGCTTTATCCAAAATTTGCGTCAAAATCCGACGCGGCAGCCCTTCGGTGGTGAGCAAATGAATCAGCTCTCCTTGGGCATTCAGTTGCGGGTTGTACATATCGTTCCTCGCTAACAAACAAAATTATTCTTTGTGCCTTCGCACGTGTTTTACAGTCGCAGTCCGCGACGGGGACTCACTTTTCTTGCTTCGCCAAGAAAAGTAAGCAAAAGAAGGCGACCCGGGCGCACACCGCTCCGCGGTTCCCTCGCGTGGCGAAAGCCAAACGATAAAACTGTTTGTCTTTCTTCGTGCTTCGGTGTGCTTAAACGGGATTTAAAGCCCTACTTCAACGAGCGCGGCACAGCATCAACAGCAAGTCTAAAAATTATCTATGTATTAAGATGAGAACCATATTTTAACTAGCCGACACGCCAATACATCTACATAAACTTATTTAATTCCATCAAAATACGTCTGCAAAAACTGCATCGCGGCGACTTGGTCGATCGCGGTTTTTTGCTTGCGGCCACGCAAACCGGTTTCGTTCAATGCTGAACTCGCGGCTGCACTGCTGAGGCGCTCGTCGACCAAGTGGACGGGCAAAGAAAATCGCCCGTTGAGGCGATTGGCAAATTTTCTCGCAAGCCGCGACATATCGTGTTCGGTGCCGTCGAGATAACACGGCAATCCGACCACCAATTGCGCGGGTTGCCATTCTTTAATTAGCGCCTCGATACGGGCGAATTTTTTTTCGTTTTCTTCAAATGCAATGGTTTCAACGGGCGATGCAATACGCACCTCCGTTGAGCCAGTGGCAACGCCGATGCGTACTTCGCCAAAATCAAAAGCTAAAATTGTGCTCATTTGACTGGCCGTCCTTGGCTAAAAAAATCCAGTCGGAAGCGTAGCGAGCCGTCATTGGGCAAGGAGTCAGCAGCACAGCCACCGGAATGGACGTTTTGTCCATCTCGGTGGCGCGCAGCGCACGACGCAGAACAATGAGGGCGCAGTAGCTTCAGGCGGATTTTTTTCATGCGTGGCCAACATCTTTAGAAAGCATTCCCACATCCACACCCAACAAAGCCAATGCGGCGGCGTAACGCTCTTCGGCGGGCAGATCAAAGAGCACGGCCATTTCAGACACGGGTACGGTGAGCCAAGAATTTTCACAAATTTCTTTTTCGAGTTGCCCCGCTTCCCAACCGGCAAAACCCAGCGACACAAACATTTTGGCAGGGCCAGCGCCCTCGCCCACGGCGAGCAAAATGTCTTTGGAGGTGGTGAGGCCGATTTCTGGCGACACAATCAGCGTCGATTGCCAATCGCCGAGCGGCGAATGCAGCACAAAACCACGGTCGGTCTGCACTGGACCACCAAAATGCACGGCGAGTTCAGCCACATCGGGGCGATGCATTTCGATATCAATCTGTTCAAACAGCGTCGACAGCGTCATACCGAGTGGACGATTCATAATCACCCCCATCGCGCCCTTTTCGTTGTGTTCACACACGTAGGTGAGTGATTTAGCGAAAATCGGGTCAACCAGATTCGGCATCGCGATCAAGAAGTGCTGCGTGAGATCTAATGTATTGGCGTTTTCCATCCTGCAATTATCGCACAAGGTAGGGGTTTTTCCTGCCTTGTTACGATGATTTATCGGCGTAAACGACGAATCGCACCAAGGTCGAGCTGTTGGAACTTTTGCTTGGCAAAGTGACGGATACTCAAAGTAACGAGTAAATTCACCAAAAGCAGAAATGGTATCCAAGCGGGCAACAGCCACCAAACGCCACCATTGATTATCATCCAACCTAAAGTCACAACGACTGACAGCACTGAGTCAGTTAAATCACCATTATCCCTATAATTAAGACCAAACCAGCGAGAAGCCATTGCCATGTAACGATTAAATGCCGTTAACAACACCAGTAAAATCATAAATTGCAGCAATATAGTAGATACGTTGAATTTAATTAAATAAACGGCCACAAAGCAGCACACCAGAAACACCAACTGCATCACCCAAAATGCTTGTTCATCTTTAAGCCACAAAGCCCGCCGATTCACCACCGCAGACAACCATAAATTAGGCCAAAACAGTCTTGACCCTTGGCTAAACGTATAAATAAATGGGTAAGCCCAAGTCAGAGGCATAATTAAACTCATATTGGTCGTTGTAGGGAAAACAAAAACATAAATAACGCCAAATACGCACATTGGCATTTGCACTAGCATTTGTCGGCTCTGACCATACCAACGTGTTGCCAGAAAAAACTTCAGCCGAATTTTTAAACTATTAACGGAACGGTAAAGTTCTTGCTGCTTACTTTTACTAACTTTGATGCACCTAGGACGACCCAGTATGTACAAACGATAAATCAACAACACGCTCATTAATATTGCCAAAGACGCAAAAATACTCGGATTTACCTTAGCAAAAGCAATCAGCCATAAAACTAATCCAGAAGCGAACAATACGGGTAAGAAAAAAAATGAACCACTCCCATTGTCAGGCTCTTGTCGAGAAGGAAGCCAAAACAAAGACGATGTCTGTATAAACGAAGCACTCAACACGGCACTAACCCAAAACAAAGTCATCACTAAAAATGCCGTACTATCCCCATGCCAAACAAAACTTAATCCACCCGGTAGTAACACCCAAACCAAGCAATGCTGCAGCAGTGCAGACCATAACGGTCCTTGGTATTGACGCCTCCGAAATAAATGCTGTTGGCTGAAAAAACTATACATTCTAAGGCCTGCAACACCAAAAAAAACCAGCATTAAAATGCTTAAATTCCTCACAAAAATTGTAAATGCAGTCTCCTCCAAAAATGCAGAACTAGGAAAAAGTATCAGTCCATACATCATTAAACATACACAAGCAGCACCAAAACGCTTTGCACTGTTCGCCCCCCATAATTGCTGATAAATCCATTGACGTGCGGATGTTGCGGTTTGAACATTCTGCGTCATATCAGGAATAATCATTTTGCTAATAGCGATCATTGGCACAGCTCCACAAACACATCTTCCAGTCCCAATGCTTCGACTTGATAAGGCACTTTGATCTCTGCTGCACACTCGGTAGCAAGCTGCTCATTCCAAGCCTTAACAACCCATGTTTCACGCGCCCCTATCATTTCAGTACGAATTACATGCTTCAAAGTCGTACGCAAATTTCCAGTACTTAATATTGGCGATGAAAAATGCAATCGCACCACGGACTCTTTCAAACCATCCAGCTCGCCGTGGTACGCCATTCGACCTTCATTCAGCAACCAAACATGGCTGGCAACGCGTTCGATATCACTAACAATATGGCTCGACAGCAAAACCGAACGCTCGCCGTCGGCAACAATATCGATCAACTCAGCAATGAGCGCACGGCGAGCGAGTGGATCGAGGCTGGCGGCGGGTTCATCCAGCACCAGCAATTGCGGCTCATGGGCCATCGCGGCGACCAAGGCGAGTTTTTGCCGCTCGCCGACCGACAGTTTGGCAATCGTTCGATTGAGCGGAATCTCCCAGCGTTGCACCAGTTTATTCACCAGCGCAATATTCCAATTCGGCTGAAATAGCGCGCAAGCATTGAGCATTTCATTGCCGTTCAGCCACGTCATCTGCTCGTCTTGCTGCGCGACAAAGCCAATCTGGCCGCACACCGCTGGCGGAAAATTCGCTGGATTGTGCCCCAACACATTTACCTCGCCAGCGCTCGGCAAAGTGAAACCAAATAGTCCGTCGAGCAAGGTGGTTTTACCCGCGCCATTTTTGCCCAACAAGCCAATCACTTGTCCCGGCTCTATCGTCAAGGTTTGCCCATAGCAATTGACGACACCGAGGGAGACATCTTTGGCGGTCACTAGCGTTTCTACTACTGCATGATGGCGATCATTCATGGTCTTTATCCTGATTCAGTTCAGCATGGAGGGCGGCGATCAGCTCGGCGTCGCTCAAACCCAGTTGGCGCGCGGCGGCGATGGTGTCGCGCAAAATCGTTTGCAATTGGTGACTCGCTAAAATGTGCGGTGGCGGGTGCTCGGCGACGGTCATTGGTTTGCCGCGTTGCCGTGCTAGCAAGCCTTCGGCCTCGAGCAAGCTATAGGCTTTAGAAATCGTCATCGGATTGATGGCATGAATTTCGGCCAACTCACGCACCGATGGCAGCGCCCCGCCCGGCAGCAATTGCCCACCCGCAATCAAGCGGCGCACTTGATCTTGGATTTGCCGATAAATCGGCGTAGGTAGCGCAGGGTTTAAGATGAACATCAGCAATCAGCCGGTAGGTGTATATGTGTATTATAGAATCAATACACAAAGACAGTCAAGCGGCGCTTGCAGTGTTAAGATACAGTCATTCAAAAATACCCCATGATGTTGTGATGCAAATGATCGCCAAGCACAACATTCATTAGGTATATCCATCTAGCC
>CAUPHX010000173.1:0-7011 GCA_963511125.1 uncultured Deefgea sp.
AAGGAAAAACCCGCCAAAGTCAGGCGATGCAGTTCTGGGTGCGTGGCGCGCGCAAAAGCTAACACGGCGGCCATATCATCGGGTTCAAATTCGCCGCGGCTATGCTCACCCTCGGAGTTGCCGACGCCACGTAAATTGGGGCAATAGGCGACGTAGCCGAGGCGAGAAAGTGTTTTGGCGAGGGTATGCACGATTTTGTTATTAAAGGTGCCACCTTCGGTCGGATTGGGGTGAGCGACTAAAACGATGCCGACCGGCGTCTCCGTTGCGGCCTCTAATCGCAGGCACTCGAGTTTGCCTGTTGGACCAGTAATTTCTAATAATTCAAACGTGGCTGTTTTGCGAGGTATTGTCATCTGGCTATTATTCAGTAAGGGTTTGGGGTGTATACGTAAACAATGCGCCGAGTGGCGCATTGTTTAAGGTAAAAACAGATTTAATTTGCCGCAGGGCGTGCTGGAATGAGCAAGCGTTCGACGATACGGCCATGGACTAGATGCTCGTTGACGATTTCGTCGATGTCTTCTTTATCAATATACGTATACCACGTTTCTTCTGGATAAATGACAATGACTGGGCCTTCTTCACAACGCTCTAAACAGCCGGCTTTGTTAATGCGAACTTTGCCGTCACCATTGAGGCCGAGTGCTTTGACGCGGTCTTTGGCGTAAGCCCACATCGCATCGGCTCCGCAACCATTGCACGATTGGCGCTCGCCTGGCTCGCGCTGGTTTAAACAAAAAAATACATGATGTTGATAGTGGCTCATCTTAGCTCCTTATTGCAATACAACCGGCTTAATGTGGGTGGTAATAAATAAGGGTAGACCATCGGTGTCTAAAGTTGGCTGAACATTTTCAATAAAAACTAAATCATCCAAACGGCATTCTTGCATTAATTCACGCACATATTGAGCGATCAATTCAACGTGATCTGATGGCAATAAAGTCCAAACATAGCCTTCCCAGCGCTCAGGATCTTCTTTGCTCGAAAACGTAATACGGATTTCATTGTTTTCATGTGCGGCGACGGTGACAACGGGGGTGCGGCCTTTGGTGCGAATGCTGCGTAGCGCATTGCTGGTCATCACTTGGAGGCGAGTTTCCAGTTGCGTAACGCGGCCCACATCTTGCGCCGCCAACCACGGCAACGGCGTGCGCGGGATTGGGAATAGTGTTACGCCGTTCGTTTTCAGCGCTTCGCTGATTAAATTGGCTAAGGGCATGCCCCAGCCTGTCACTTGACCACCCAAGTTAATCGCGGTTTCTGCGCCTTTTTCTTGAATGGCCACGCCAATCAAATAACGCAGCGCCACCGCTTCATCTTTGACTTTAATCGCACTGCCAGCAGAGTCGATTGGGAATTTTGTAGCGTCAGTGATTGTCGCGCGCCATTCGGCCAGTTGGGCTGGGCTAATGGCGGCGAGCACATCTGGCCCTAATAAGGCGCCAGAAAGCCAAGCATCGGCATTGGCTGCAACCACGCCATGTTCACGCAAAATCGCCAAGGCAGCCTCGCCATCGATTTCACTGGGCAAGGTGGTTTCGCCTTTACAGCCCGCAACTAAGACCACTGGAATGGCAAACAAAACGGCAGAGCGTTGATCGTGCGCGCTGGCAGTTTCGACTTCAACGCGCAGTGCGTGCCACATCGTCAGCCACGCATCTTGGGATGGCGCTTGAGTCAGTGCGCCATTCAGAGCGTAGTGATCTTTAGACATGAGTAACTCAGCCATGAGCTGCTGCAAGCCCACGCGTTTTTGCGCGACCAATTGCGCATCGCGTTCGGTCATCAGCGACATCACTTGGCGAATAATTGGATTTTGTGGGTTAACACGTGGGTAGAGGCGTGGATCAGGCAGGTTCATGGCGGGTACCGAGTACAGGGTGAAAACGAAAGCGCAATTATACCCATCAGAGGGCGTTCTGTCGGCAGCTAAGTCATCAGGACAAAAATCTCAAATTATTGGCCGTGTTTAGCCCTACGATGGCTGGTTTTTTTTGGCGCTTTTGACGTGGGTGCAAACAAGATTGTCGTAACCTAGGGTCTGTTGACGTTTGGTTTGCGGATCGCGTTTGTGCTGATTTTGGCCTGAATCAAGGCGAAAGACGCGTGGCATAGTCATTCTATGCAAGCGTTTTTCAACGCAGAGTCAGGCCAAAAGCAGCCAAACCCGAAGGGCTGGGCGCTTTTCGCGGCATCTCTGCGTTATTTCATGCTCGAATAACGGGTTATTGGTCGCATAAAATGCCTTGATCTGCCGCGAAAATCGCTCCAGCGCGACCGAAAACCAAGCGTCAACAGACCCTAGTCTGGCGAGCTGAGGGCTTTTATTGCATCATGCTCACATTAATTGAAGTGACAAAGGAAAACTGCCATGAGCCAAGCGACTTTTATCGATAAAGCCTTACTTTCTGGATTGCTAGCTGAAGCGGAGCAAAGCCCGCGTTTACGTAAAAATCGTAATTTTCATAACGACGATGCTGCGGGCTGTCATCGTTTACTCAATGCCTTGCAGCCCGACAGTTACGTGCAGCCGCATTGTCATTTTGCGACCGATAAAGAAGAAACGATGGTCGTCGTCAGTGGTCGAATGGGCGTATTGATTTTTAATCGAGACGGCATGGTGATTCAGCAGCAGGTTGTGGCGGCGGGGACAGACTGCATGGGGGTTAATATTCCATCGGGTGTGATTCATAGTTTGGTGGCGTTGGAGCCAACGGTGTTTTTTGAGGCCAAAGCCGGGCCGTATGTGCCGGTGGCGGACAATGAGCGCGCAGCGTGGGCGCCGAGCGAAGGGGATGAGTCGGTTGCAATCTATCGGGAGTGGATGCGGTCTTTATTTGATTGATGGGTATTTGGCTCAAGCTATTGTTAATCAATGGCTTGGTTTAAATACCCTTAGGTGCTTTCTTTGATTTGAAATTCGGTGTACTGCTTGATGTCGGCGCGCTCAATGGTGACGTGATCGACGCGAGCGGAGGGCGGTCCTTGTTGCAACCAGATTGTTAGTTGATCAAGTGCAAGCGCATTGCCCTCAGCCCACAACTCGACTCGACCATCTTGCCGATTTTTGACCCAGCCACAGATGCCCAGTTGTTGCGCTTTTTCGCTGCTAGCAAAACGAAACCCAACACCTTGCACTAAACCGGCCACTAAGAAATGCATTGCTTTGACCATAGATTCACCCCCAAAAAAATGCCGCTAATCACTAGAATAGCGGCATTTTTTTGAAAAGCGAGGCGAAGATTATTTCACCCGCATGCCCGGTTTGGCGCCTTCGTGCGGTTCTAGGATGTACAAGCCACCATCACCCCCCGCCGCCAAGACCATGCCTTCGGATAGCCCAAACTTCATCTTGCGTGGCACCAGATTGGCGACCATCACTGTGTGTTTGCCGATGAGGTCTTCTGGCTTGTAGGCTGATTTAATGCCAGCAAACACATTGCGGGTTTCGTTGCCTAAATCAAGCGTCAATTGCAGTAGTTTTTCCGCGCCTTCCACGTGCTGGGCATTGGCGATACGAGCGATACGTAGATCGACTTTCATAAAATCGTCAATGCTGCAGGTCTCGGCAATCGCTGGGATTTCAAAAGCTGGCGCAGCAACAGGTGCTGTATTGCTTGGGGTCGGCTCGAGGCTTTGTGTATTTTCTTCAACCATCGCAGCGATATTTTTTGGGTCAATCCGCACCATCAGGTGGCTGTAGGTGTTGATGGTGTGATCTAGCAATAAATGTTGCGCATCTGCCCATTGAAGCGGTGCAATATTGAGGAAGGCTTCGACATCGCTCGCCAATTTTGGCAAAACAGGTTTGAGGTAAATCGTTAGCAGGCGGAAGGCATTGATGAGAATCGAGCAAATCCGTTGCAGTTCGGCATCTTGGCCTTCTTGCTTGGCGAGTTCCCACGGTTTATTGGCATCAACAAACTGATTGACTTCGTCGGTCAGGGTCATAATTTCACGGACGGCACGGCCATATTCGCGGGCTTCAAAATGGCTGGCAATGCCTTCGCTAGCCGCTTGTACCTTGTTGAGGAGTTCTGCGTTACCAAGGTCGGCCGCTAATTTGCCGTCAAAACGCTTGCTGATAAACCCAGCTGCGCGGCTGGCGATGTTGACGTATTTACCAATCAAATCACTGTTGACGCGCGCCGCGAAGTCTTCGAGGTTCAAGTCGATGTCTTCAGTCGTGTTCGAGAGTTTGGCGGCGTAGTAGTAGCGCAACCATTCTGGATTGAGGTGGCTTAAATATGATTCTGCGGTAATAAACGTGCCGCGTGATTTACTCATTTTCGCGCCATCAACGGTCAGGAACCCGTGGCTAAAAATGGCTGTTGGCGTGCGGTAGCCCGAATATTCGAGCATTGCAGGCCAAAATAGCGAGTGGAAGTACAAAATATCTTTGCCGATGAAATGGTACAACTCAGTTTTTGAGTCTTTGTTCCAGTATTCGTTAAAGTCTAAACCTAAGCGATCACAGAGGTTTTTGTGGCTGGCCATATAACCCACCGGCGCGTCGAGCCACACATAAAAATACTTGCCCGGCGCATCTGGGATTTCAAAGCCAAAATACGGCGCATCGCGAGAAATATCCCAGTCGGTTAAACCCGACTCGAACCATTCTTGCATTTTGTTACTGGCTTCTTGCTGGAGCTTGCCTGGCGTGGTGGTCCAAGCTTTTAGAAAATCTTCGCATTCACCGAGTTTAAAGAAGTAATGTTCCGAGTCACGCAATACCGGCGTAGCGCCCGATACGGCGGAGTATGGGTTCTTAAGCTCGGTTGGTGAATAGGTTGCGCTGCATACCTCGCAGTTATCGCCGTACTGATCTTTGGCACCGCATTTTGGGCATTCGCCTTTGACGAAGCGATCCGGCAAAAACATTTCTTTTTCTGGGTCGAATAATTGTGAAATGGTCTTGCGAGCGATTTTGTCGTTGGCTTTCAGTTTTGCATAAATATCGTAGGCAAAAGTGCGGTTTTCTGGGCTGTTGGTGCTGTAGTAATTGTCGAATGCGACGTGAAACCCCGCGAAATCGCGCGAATGTTCACCATGAACGCGTTCTATCAAGGCTTCTGGTGTAATGCCTTCTTTTTCTGCGCGCAGCATAATCGGCGTGCCGTGCGTGTCATCCGCACAGACATAGTGGCATTCGTGGCCGCGTGATTTTTGAAAACGAACCCAAATGTCGGTTTGGATGTATTCCACCAAATGGCCTAAGTGAATGGCGCCGTTGGCGTAGGGAAGGGCAGAAGTAACAAGGATTTTACGGGTCATGGCTAGCCAAAAATGTGCGAAATAGTGGCTTGATTATAACGCAGACGGCCTCAACTCGGCGGGTCTGAAACACCAGCTGGAAAAAACTTTGGCCTCGCCTATAGTCACAATGCGCTTTTTTACTCAAGACCAATGCCAATTCCTGCGGCAAGCATCTATAGTGTGGCATTGACAGCGAATACATTTTAATCTGATATTGGTCAGGTTAATGCCGTCGAAAAGAGTAATTTTGTAGCAAAATCCATTTGCACTAAATGCGATTTGTTTAGCTTTGTAGCGTGGATTGTCACGATGAGGTCACAAAATTAATTTGAATTTGAATGCCGAACAGGGGGATGAAATGACCGAAATTACTGATGCACATTTGGTGTTGCAATTGGAATTAAAGGATATTGATCACATGTTTACCGAGCTAACGCAGGCTGTTGGCATGGATATGAAAGATGAGTTGTTGGCTTTGTTTTTCCCAACGCTCGATGAATGCTCGGAAGGTTTGCACCAAGCGATTCCTGCTGGTGATACGACCAGTATCATCAGTTTTGCCCATAAGTTAAAAGGCGCTGCTGGGCAGTTGGGCGCAACTCGGCTTGCTGGGCATAGTAAAGCGATTGAGATTGCGGCAAAAAATAATGATATGGCAGTTGCACAGTCAGAGTTTGTCGCTTTGCAATTTTTGGCACAAAAAGTGAGTGAGCAATTGCGCGTTGTCTGATTCTGTCTGATGTCGCCGTTTAGGGCTTTGGCCAAGCTACGGTCTAGGGGTGCGGTATCTCAATTGGGTTGGTGTGACTAAGGGTGCACAATTTAATTTGTGTTTTGATTTGATTTGATTTTTATTCAAATGAATAAAAAATAGTACTTAGGTGTATGTTTTGAACAACTGGGTTTCATTGGATTTTTTGTATTTAATCGGTACGGCTTCGTTTACGATTTCTGGATATTTGATTGGTGTGCGCAAGCGCTTTGATTTGTTGGGTGTGATGATTTTGGCTTTGCTGACCGCGATTGGCGGTGGTGTGATACGTGATGTCTTGGTCAATCGTTTGCCGCGCGTGTTTATTGATATTAGTCCGATTTACACGATCCTTGCGACGCTCGGTGTGGCGTGGCTGATCAAGTTGCAGAACAAAAATAAAGGCGTTTTATTCAAGTTATTTATTGTGGCCGATTCTATTGGCTTAGTCGCGTTTAGTTTGGCAGGCGCCCAGCTGGGTATCGATCTTCAATTAAATTTGTTTGGGGTTTGCGTGCTAAGTTTTATTACTGCGATTGGTGGTGGGCTTGTGCGAGACATGATGGTGAATGATGTTCCATTTATTTTGCACGAAGACTTTTACGGTACGGTTTCCATATTGATGGCTTTGTTGCTGGTGCTGGCCTATTACCTTGGTTTTGCTGGTGCTGTCGTGACATGGGTTTTATTTGTTTTGGGTTTAAGCTTGCGCTTGGTGGCGCATAAGAGAGAGTTGAGCCTACCTAAGGTGGACTCCTGATGTTGTTGCCGGATGTCGCGCAATTACCATTTTGGTTGTCAGAACGGCTTGCCGTAATGCGCCGAAATTCAGGGGCCGACTATGAGGCGACAGCGGCTCGGGCTGCATCTGTATTGATTCCCATTGTTTTACATCCGAGTGGCGCGACTATTTTGTTGACCGAGCGAGCAGCGCATTTATCTACCCATGCGGGCCAAGTCAGTTTTCCTGGTGGCGCAAGAGAGGCGCACGATGCAGA
>CAUPHX010000174.1:0-6989 GCA_963511125.1 uncultured Deefgea sp.
CCATGGGCGACATCCTGCTGGCGAAGGCCGTGAATGGGGATTGTTTTCGGATCAATACGGCCACTGGGTTTGACTAACCATTGTCGGCTGGTCGATTTGACAATGGTATTGCCGCGAATAATGACGGCAGCAATCGATAAAATCTCGGCCAACTTTGGATTTAGGCTCGTCGTTTCGCAATCAATACAGACCCACTCATTGGCTGGCGCGGGTTCAAACAAAAACGCAAAGTCTGGCTCGCGTAATTGGCGTTGTGAATACCATGTTTTCAAATGGCGAATCATCATAAAGCGTGCAACTTAAATTGGTGGCAGATGTGTTGTTTAAAGCGCTTTACCACCCCCAATGCATCCTTGAGTAAATCTCGTTCTAATGTAGTGAGCTGACTCAGTTCAATGAGGTTATCGATGGTTTTTCCTTGCTGCGCTTTTTGCAGACCAAATTTCAATTGTAGGCTTTGTAGATAAGCGAGCGTTTCGCTCAGGTCGCGAGCAAATTCGGCAGAGAGTAAATCACGCTCTCGCAACGTATCAATACGATGATAGCTATTCCGACTATTGATTCCTGCTTTGAGTGCCAGCGTACGAAGACCATGCACCACAGTGAAAATACCGCCTTTTTTCAAGTCGAGTTGACCGCTGTGGCTACGCAGTTGCGAGAAAAAGCCCAACGGTGTATCAAATTGCGTGATCGGCCGCGCAAAATGCGCGAGTAAACTGTCATTTTGGCTGAGGTCTTGCTGTAAATAGTCACGTAAACGCGTGAAGAGCGTCTTGTCGCCGATGATGGGATAGGCATCCAGCCAGATGGCGAGATTGAGCATGTTTTCTGTGTTGGTATTCGTAACCCAATCATTAAAAAGTAATTTGAATTCAGTTTCACTGCGTCGCCAAAACGGATTGTTGAGCATCACTTTGCCGGGGCAGGGCGGATAGCCAAAGCGAATCAGCGCTTGATTAAATTGTTCACAAATGCTGATTAAGTCAGGATGCGTAAATCCGTCAGCAATAATCAAAGCATTATCTTGATCGGTCGCTAAAATCTGCTCGCCTCGCCCTTCTGATCCCATGCAAAGCAGGCAGACTTTGAGGGTGATTTCGACCGGTGCAATCAGTTGCCAGATTTTGGCCAAAAACTTGCGATGTAATTCACGTAGGGTCGCTGCAATCAGCGTGACTTTGATGCCTTGTCGTTGCTGCTGGCGGATGATTTTGTCGGTTTGTGCCCAAGCCAATCCCAGCTCGTCGAGGTTGCTAGCGCGTTCGATTTGATTCTGTATCAAATGCGAATGCTGGGTGAGAAAAGCCAGTAAATCAACTTGCTCTAAAATGCCGATAATTTCATCGTTTTGGCTCACCACCACGCGGCCTATGCTGTGCCGTACCATCTGCGCCATGGCGGCATGCAATGGTGCATCCGCTCTGGCGCTGTGTAATCGATATTTGGCATAGTCGGCGATCAGGCATTGGCTGGCATTGTTGCCGCTAATGACAAAATCACGCAAATCGGTTTGCGTAAAAATCCCTGTTTTTTGCTGGTGCTGGATTAAGACTGAGTGGCAGTCTTGCTCGTGCATTCGATGTGCCGCGTCGAGTATCGTCGCATCCGCCGCGAGCCATTGAGCGGGGCGAAGATAGGCGGCGCTAATGGGAGACAGTAATAGTGTTTGTAGCTCGTCCTCCGCCGAAGGTTGCTGCGATAGCGTGGCTAAGCGATGGGCAATGTCTTGATAAAAATAAGCCCCAAAGCGGGGATTTTTGCGAATTAAATCTAAAATCAGCTCACGAGGAATGGCAAAAACTAGACTATCTTCAATCGCCACCCAGTGCTGCGGGGCACTTTCATTGAGTAGCGCTTTGCTGTTGAGCGTTTCTAGCTCGCTGTAAACGGTAACCACTTCGCCTTGTTCTTCTTCTGCAATCTGACCCTTACTGAGTACGAGTAAAGCCGTGTTTTCCGTATTGGCGGCGATGACCGTACTGCCGTTGGCAAAATACTGAATGTCTAACGCTTGTTCGAAGCGATCCTGCTCGGTACTGGTGAGGCTGTTGTACGGTGCAGTGGAAAAATCAAATAGCGTAGACATAGTTATTTCCCTCGGTTGTTCGCCTTGCGTCAAATCTTGGTAGCATGGTTTTTAATAAAAAACGTTTTCAATAAAAAACGCCCTACATCGAGATCGAGTAGGGCGTTTATCTACCAAGTATCTACTCTTAGTGCTTGTCAGTTGCGCCTTCTGCACCAATACCTGTCATTGAGCGGATGAATTGTGGCAAGAATTTAGCGCGTTCTTCTGCCGCTTGCTTGCTGTTGTCCAGTACAGAAACCAACCAGATCGTGATGAAGGCGAGCGTCATCGAGAAGATCGTTGGATTTTTGTATGGGAACCATTCGCTACCTTTGTCGTGACCGAGTACTTCAACCCATACCGATGGGCCGAGGATAATCAAGGCCAAGGCACTGATCAAGCCAACAAAGCCACCAATCACAGCGCCACGAGTCGTCAAGCCTTTCCAGAACATCGACAAGAACAGTACTGGGAAGTTAGCCGATGCCGCAATCGAGAATGCTAAGCCGACCATGAAGGCAATATTTTGTTTCTCGAATGCAATCCCCAAGAACATCGCCAAAATACCAAGGCCGATGGTGGTGATTTTTGAGACGCGAATCTCGTCGGCTTCATTGGCTTTGCCTTTCTTGATGACCGAGGCGTAGATGTCATGCGAAACGGCCGAAGCACCCGACAAGGTTAAACCTGCTACCACCGCGAGAATCGTCGCAAAGGCAACCGCAGAGATAAAGCCAAGGAAGAGATCACCGCCGACCGCATCGGATAAATGAATCGCCGCCATATTCGAGCCGCCAATGAGCGCGCCGGAGACCTCTTTAAACTTCATCCCCGCTTCACCAGAGAGCAACACAATCGCGCCAAAACCGATGATGAAGGTCAGAATGTAGAAGTAACCAATAAAGCCCGTTGCAAAAAATACCGATTTGCGTGCTTCTTTGGCATTCGATACGGTAAAGAAACGCATCAAGATGTGTGGCAAGCCGGCAGTACCAAACATCAAGGCCATACCGAGTGAAATCGCATCGATTGGATTTGAAACCAAACCGCCTGGCGCCATGATATTGGCTTTGGCAGCCGCAACAGCCGCTTTCGACGCAGCAGCAGCGCTGGCTACAGCAGCTGAGGCATTCGGAGCGTTGCTAGAAACGGCAGCAGCGGCAGCTTCAGCTGCGACATTGGCTTTAAGGGCTAAAGCCTCTGCGCCTGCATGTTTTACTGCAACGGCTTGCTGGAATAGCGTTTCAAAGCTAAAACCAACGTGCTTCATCACCATAAAGGCCATAAACGTTGCGCCGGAGAGCAACAAGATGGCTTTAATGATTTGAACCCAAGTCGTTGCTAACATGCCGCCGAAGGTGACATACATCACCATCAAAATACCGACCAAGATGACGGCGTAGGTGTAATCCATGCCAAACAAGACTTGAATCAACTTACCTGCACCAACCATTTGCGCGATCAGATAGAGCGCAACCACGACCAAAGTACCTGTTGCGGCAAAAATACGCACCGGTGTTTGTGATAGGCGATACGAAGCCACGTCGGCAAAAGTGTATTTGCCCAAATTGCGTAGACGCTCAGCGATCAAGAAGGTAATGAGAGGCCAGCCGACCAAAAAGCCGATTGAGTAAATCAATCCATCGTAGCCAACGCCAAATACCATTGCGGAAATACCGAGGAATGACGCCGCTGACATATAGTCACCCGCAATCGCCAAGCCATTTTGAAAGCCGCTAATCCCACCGCCCGCTGCGTAGAAATCTTTGGCTGACTTGGTTCGGCGTGCTGCCCAATAGGTAATGCCGAGTGTAAAAGCCACAAAAATCAAAAACATCACAATTGCAGGGATGTTAAGGTCGTGACGTTTTTCTGCGGCTCCTTCAATTGCGCCAGCAGCCCAGGTAGGCAGACTGCTTGCTAACATTAAACTAGCGACTGAGAGTCGTTGCAAAGTGGATTTAATCATTTTTTCGCGTCCTCAACGACTTCGCGTGTGAGTTGGTCGAATTCGGTGTTAGCGCGGCGAACATAAATACCGGTAATCACGAACACAGACAAAATAATCATGATGCCAATGGGGATACCAATCGTGGTAACGCCACCTGAGAGTGACTGCCCCAAGGTCGCTGGTGAAAAAGCGATGACCAAGATAAACCCGTAATAAATTGCCAGCATCACAAATGACAGCAACCAAGAAAGGCTGGATTTTTTCCGCACTAATTCTTGAAATTTGGGGTTCTGCTGAATGCGTTCAATCGTATGATCTTGCATGCGTTGCCTCCTCATATAATTCGATAGTCAAACCCAAGTGGGTGTTGTGGCGTTAATCTATGTGAAAGCTTGGGACTTAGGCTAATTGCATTTTTTGATGTTCTGAATCAGTTAGACTTATGCTGTATTGCGGCAAGCTTACTTTGTTGTGTGTAATCAAGGTTTTTAGACTACATTTCGTGTTTTCTTTGTTCCCTTAATGGCGGTGAATGAGGGATAATCCCAGTATGGAAATCTATCAATTACGTACATTTGTGACTGTGGCGCAACAAGGTCATTTGACCCAAGCGGCTGAATTGTTGCACTTATCGCAGCCAGCGGTGACGGCGCAGATTAAGGCGCTGGAAGAGGAATTCGGCGTTTCGCTGTTTGAGCGCTATTCTGGCGGGGTGCAACTCACTGAGGCAGGGAAACTGATTTTGCCCGATGCCGAGCAAATATTGGGGCAGGCGCGTAGCTTGCTGTACCGTGCTAAAGCCTTACAAAACGAGCCGAAGGGCAAGGTGAGAATTGGTACGATTGGGGTTCCTGCACGGCTCAAGCTTGGGCCTTGGCTGTCCTTGTTGAGAGAACGCTATCCTTTGCTCACGGTGCAGACCACCCATGGGATTTCGGTGAGTATCTTAAATGAGGTTCGCAAGAAGATGCTCGATGGCGGCTTTTATCTTGGCCGCAATCCATATCAAAATGTCAGCACCGTGCCACTGCGCGAAATCGGCTTTTGCGTCGCCTTACCGCCCTCTATGGCCGCTGAGCTGGTCGATGCCGACTGGAAAACGCTGGGCGCGGCACCGTGGCTGGGATTGTCGCAATTGACCAGTTTGGCAGATATTTCGCAGGAACTCTGGCGCAGCCAAAACATCGCCCCCAAATTAGTCGGCGAATTTGACGAAGAAGCCACGCTACTGGAGTTGATTAAATCCGGCATGGGGATTGCAATTTTGGCCGAACGCACCGCACACCGTTACGCGGCCGACGGCTCGATTGTGCTGTGGCGCAATGGTGAAGTGGCAATTAGCGCGCTACTGCAATTTATCTACTCCAGCGACCGAGAACACGACCCGATGCTGGCGATGCTAACGAAAACATTGCGAACGACATGGGGTTTGGATATAAAGCCAGAAGAGTAATCGCGGTATTTGATTGTAGGCCTTATTGAGCAATGCTTACGTTGATATACCTAGTACGCTCACCAAACAAAAACCCCGCTACATGAGCGGGGTTTTTTATGGCTTCACTGCACTGAATTACTTCAGTTTAGTTTCTTTGTAGATCACGTGTTTACGAACAACAGGATCGAACTTCTTGATTTCCATTTTTTCTGGCATGGTACGTTTGTTCTTGGTCGTTGTGTAAAAATGACCTGTACCAGCAGAAGATTCTAGCTTGATTTTATCACGCATGATTTATATTCCTTAGCTTACAGTTCGCCGCGCGCGCGCAGATCTGCCAAAACCACATCGATGCCATTCTTGTCGATGGTGCGCAGAGCTGCGGTCGAAACGCGCAAGCGGATAAAGCAGTTTTCACTCTCTACCCAGAACCGGCGGGATTGCAGGTTTGGTAGGAAGCGACGTTTAGTTTTGTTATTGGCGTGGGAAACGTTGTTTCCTGTCATCGGGCCTTTGCCGGTGACTACACATACTCGTGCCATGATTCTGTCCTGATTGCGGAACTTGAAAAGTCCACGTTTATATCACAAAGCGTGGGTTGCATTCAAGTCCGTTTAAAAAAAACTTCAGACTTTAGTCGCTGAAGTGACTGATTTACCACATTTTGCATTTTAAAAAATGCGCAGCCGACATTATTCACTGATTGGCGGCGCAAGTACAGTCCGGTTGCCATTTGTTTCCATAGAAGTCACTAATCCGGCCTGTTCCATCTGTTCTATCAGACGTGCGGCACGGTTGTAACCGATGCGCAATTGTCTTTGTACTGACGAAATCGATGCTTTGCGGGTTTTCAGAACAAAAGAGACCGCTTCATCGTAGAGCGCATCGGCTTCACCATTCGCATCGCCACCGCTAGAACCTCCCGCAGCGGCTTCGGCTTCAAAGCCACCATTCAAGATGCCATCGATATAATTTGGCTCGCCTAAGGACTTTAAATAGTCCACCACGTGGTGGACTTCTTCGTCGGCGACAAACGCGCCGTGAATCCGTTGTGGATAGCCAGAGCCTGGGGGTAAAAATAACATATCGCCTTGTCCAAGCAGCGCTTCGGCGCCCATTTGATCCAAGATCGTTCGGCTATCAATTTTGCTGGAAACTTGGAAGGCCAAGCGCGTTGGGATATTGGCCTTAATCAGGCCGGTAATCACATCAACAGATGGTCTTTGAGTCGCCAAAATTAAATGTATCCCTGCTGCACGGGCTTTTTGTGCCAAACGGGCGATGAGTTCTTCAATCTTTTTGCCGGCGACCATCATTAAGTCGGCAAATTCATCCACGACGACGACAATAAATGGCAAATGCTCAAGCCGTTCCGGATCATCAGGGGTGAGGCTAAATGGATTGGTGAGATGTTTGCCTGCTTTTTCAGCGTCTTTAATTTTTTGATTGTAGCCTGCCAGATTACGCACGCCCATGGCACTGAGGAGGCGATAGCGTTTCTCCATCTCTGCTACGCACCAGTTCAGCGCGTTGGC
>CAUPHX010000175.1:0-6915 GCA_963511125.1 uncultured Deefgea sp.
AGGGATGGTTGCTGCGGATCAAAAAACATTCGACTACCTGAAAGGCCGTCCTTTTGCGCCAACTGACGCGCAATGGGATGCTGCGGTTGAAAACTGGAAAAATCTCGTTTCTGACGAAGGTGCAGTTTTTGATTCGATCGTAGTTTTGAATGCCGCTGAGATCGAGCCGCAAATCACTTGGGGTACGTCGCCTGAGCAAGTGCTGGGCGTGTCAGGTTCGGTACCCGATCCTGCGCAAGAATTAGACCCGACTAAGCAGGGTAGCTATGCGCGAGCCTTGCAGTATATGGGCTTAGAAGCAAATACCCCGTTAACCGAAATTAAAATTGATAAAGTATTTATCGGTTCCTGTACCAATAGCCGTATTGAAGACTTGCGTGCGGCTGCAGGCGTGGTGAAAGGCAAGAAAAAAGCCGCTAGCGTTAAATTGGTGCTGATTGTGCCGGGATCGGGTTTGGTCAAGGCACAGGCTGAAGAAGAAGGCTTGGATAAAATCTTTATCGAAGCTGGTTTTGAATGGCGTGAGCCAGGCTGTTCGATGTGCTTGGCGATGAATGCCGACCGTTTAGAGTCGGGCGAGCGTTGTGCTTCGACGTCGAATCGAAATTTTGAAGGTCGCCAAGGTCAAGGTGGTCGTACGCATTTGGTGAGTCCTGAAATGGCCGCTGCGGCTGCGATTGCTGGGCACTTTGTTGATATTCGCACCTTTGCCTAAGGAATCATGATAATGAAATTATTTTCCGTTCTGGTCGTGGTGCTGCTGTTGACGGGCTGCAATACGATGGCAGGTTTTGGTAAAGACTTGAAAAAAGTCGGCAATGAAATTGATCAGGCAGCGACAAAATGAAAGCATTTATTGAGTTGGACGGTTTGGTCTGCGCAATGGATCGCGCTAATGTCGATACCGACGCAATCATCCCAAAGCAATTTTTAAAATCAATCAAACGTTCTGGCTTCGGTCCCAACTTGTTTGATGAATGGCGTTATCTCGATCACGGCGAGCCGGGAATGGATAATAGTCAGCGCAAAATCAATCCAGAGTTTGAATTGAATCTGCCGCGCAACCAAGGTGCGCAAGTGCTGCTGGCGCGCGATAATTTTGGCTGCGGTTCTTCGCGTGAACATGCGCCGTGGGCGATTGAAGATTTTGGTTTCTGTGCGCTGATTGCGCCGAGTTTTGCCGATATTTTCTTTAATAACTGTTTCAAAAATGGTTTGTTGCCTATCGTGCAACCTATTGAAGTCATTGATCAGTTATTTGCAGAGGCAAAAACGGAAGGTTATCGTTTAAATATTAATTTAGTAGCACAAACGATTACTACGCCAAGCGGGCAAGTATTTTCATTTGATGTAACAGAGCATCGTAAACACTGTTTACTCAATGGTTTGGATGAAATTGGTTTGACATTAGCGCACGCTGACAAAATCAAAGCATTCGAAGCCAAGCATCAAGCAGCGCAGCCTTGGTTATTTGTTAAATAAATGAAACGGCCCATTGATTTGGGCCGTTTTTTTAGGCTGTATCAATATTATTATCTGAATAATGTCGTATCCTATTACGGTCGAATTCACTATTGGAAACTACAAGAATGATCCTGCATAAATTTAAAAACTCAGCAGATTTAGACCGCGCAGCGGCAGACCTTATTATTGCTATGGTTCGTGCAAAACCAAATGCAGTTTTGGGCATGGCCACAGGTGGCACGCCGGTGGGTTTGTATCAAGAAATTGTAAAAACATATAAAGCGGGTTTGGTGAGTTTTGCGAGTGCAAAAACATTCAACTTGGATGAATACGTTGGCTTGCCAGTGACGCACAAAGAAAGCTACCGCAATTTCATGCAAAGCAATTTGTTCGATCACATCGACATCAAACGTGAAAACACGCATGTGCCCGATGGCAATGCGGCTGACGTGGATGCTGAATGCCGTAACTACGACAAAATGATGTTTGAGCAAGGCCCGGTTGATCTGCAACTGCTCGGTATTGGTGGCAATGGCCATATCGGTTTTAATGAGCCAGACAGCCAATTGTCACGTGGTACTTACAAAGTGACATTGAAGCAAGAAACGCGCGAAGCCAATCAACGCTTCTTCAACCACATCGACGAAGTGCCAACGCACGCAGTAACGATGGGTATGGGCACGATTATGCAAGCCAAAGCAATCTTGTTGGTTGTTAAAGGCGCGAACAAAGCGGAAATCTTGGATCGCACTTTGAATGGCCCAATCACCACGCAAGTGCCGGCATCACTATTGCAAACGCACCCACGCGTGATCGTATTGACTGATTGCGATGTGGATTACAAAGTGTCGTTCTAAGCATTGAGTTGGTCAAAAGAAGAGGGGCTTGCCCCTCTTTTGTACGTTTAAAATATATAAATTACAGGTTGATTTTTTTTGTGATTGTTGCTTAGGTATTTGTTTGTAGGCATTGTTGATTGATGCTTGTATTGATATACCTATTGTTTCGATGGCACTGTGATTAGAATGGTTGTCAAATAATTACCACGAGATAAACATGAAAGTATTGATTCTGCCCGGCGATGGCATCGGCCCTGAAATCGTAGCACAAGCTAAAAAAGTGCTCGAAGTATTGAAAAATGACGGTTTAGATTTGGAAATGCAAGAAGCACCATTAGGTGGTGCAGCTTATGACCAATACGGTTCGCCGTATCCAGAGTTCACGCAAAACCTAGCGCGTGAAGCTGATGCAATTTTGCTCGGCGCCGTTGGTGGCCCGCAATACGATACGCTTGATCGTCCGCTTCGCCCTGAGCGTGGCTTGTTGGCGATTCGCAAAGATTTGAATCTGTTTGCCAATTTGCGCCCAGCGATTTTGTACCCAGAATTAGCGAACGCTTCAACGCTGAAACCTGAAGTGGTTTCTGGCTTGGATATTTTGATCGTCCGCGAATTGACTGGCGATATTTATTTCGGTCAGCCACGCGGCATTCGCGTGACTGCGGCGGGGGAACGTGAAGGTTTCAACACCATGCTGTACGCCGAATCTGAAATTCGTCGTATCGGCCACGTCGCTTTCCAAGCAGCGCAAAAGCGCGGCAAAAAATTGTGTTCAGTGGATAAAGCCAATGTGCTTGAAACGACTGAATTCTGGAAAGAAATCATCACCGATATGGCCAAAGAATATCCAGACGTAAAACTCAGCCACATGCTGGTGGATAACGCGGCGATGCAATTGGTCAAAGCGCCGAAGCAATTTGATGTGATCGTGACGGGTAATATCTTTGGCGATATTTTGTCGGACGAAGCATCGATGCTCACTGGCTCAATCGGTATGTTGCCGTCTGCGTCGCTTGATGTGAACAACAAAGGCCTCTACGAGCCAAGTCACGGTTCTGCGCCGGATATCGCCGGCAAAGACATTGCTAATCCATTGGCGACGATTTTGTCGGTGGCGATGATGTTGCGTTATACCTTCAATAATGAAGCGGCTGCGCAACGCGTTGAAAATGCAGTGAAAAAAGTATTGGCCGATGGCTTGCGTACTGCTGATATCTTTGAAGAAGGTACGACTAAAGTCTCTTGCTCTGCCATGGGTGCGGCGGTTGTTGCTGCAATGTAATTGCTAGAAACTAGTTTTAATCGTTTTAAAGCCAGCATTCAGGATGCTGGCTTTTTTATTGGCGCTCGTTTTATCCGCCCATTCCGAGTAAAATGCTCGATTCGCCTAAACACACCGAGGGTGTGGGTAGCGCTGGTTTTTATATACTTGGAGTGGGTTTATGTCTAAAGCAATTTCAGTGGCTCTCGTTGGGGCTGATACCCCTGCATCACAAGCGGTATTGGATGTATTGGGTGAAATGCCTTTGGCGTTGACTGCACTTTATCCATTATCTGACGATGAAGATGCTAGCTCGGTTGACTTACGCAATCGCACTTTGCCGATGATTGATGTGGCTACGTTCGATTGGACTCGCGCCGATGCCGTTCTCTTTGTGGGCGCGCCAGATCTAGCGACGCAATACGCGAAAATTGCCGCAGAAGCGGGCGCGGCGGTGATTGATTTGACGGGTGAGACCGACAGCAAAACCGGTAAACCGCAACGTGGCCAAGTGATTGGCTTGCCGCATGTGCTCACTTCGATGATCTCAGCACCACTTGCAGCATTGCAAAGCATCGCCAAAGTTGATTTTTCAGCCGCTACGGCGATGGTGTCGGTGTCGGAAGACGGCAAGGCGGCGATTGATGCGCTTGCAATGCAAACGCGGCAACTTTTTGCTCAGCAAGAAGTTGAGCTGGCAGGTTACCCTAAACGCTTGGCATTTAATATTTTGCCAACGGCTTTACGTGGTGAAGAAGCTCGTGTCTCCGCTGAATTGGCTACGGTTGGAACGCCACTCACTTGCCTCACGGTGAGCCGTGTTCCGGTGTTTTTTGGTCATGCAGTGAGTTTGAGCGTGCAATTGAATCAAGCCGTGAGCTTAGCGCAAATCGAGGCGGCGATCGCTGATGCGCCCACTTTGTATCATATGAAAGCCGAAGGTGATGCAGGGATTGCGACGCCGCAAGATGCAATTGGTGGCGATAAAGTTTGGCTTAATCAGTTGTCACTATCAGCCGATGGCCGTTCTGTCACTATGTGGTTAGTGGCCGATAACGCGCGTTTGCCTGCACGTGCCGCGGTGTTGTTGTTAGCGCTGGTTTGATGTATTTAATTGAAGCCATTAATAATAAAGGGCTTCAGTAATATACCTATAAATAAAAAACCGAGCTTGGCTCGGTTTTTTATTGCTGATCAATTTCATGACGACATGAATGCGGATGCAAACGCTCTGCAGCTCACATCTTAAACCTCACAACACTTCCGCGGCGTAATCTGCCAAGCGTGAGCGTTCGCCACGCGTTAGCGTGATGTGGCCTGAATGTTCCCAGCCTTTAAATCGATCGACCACGTAGGTCAATCCGGATGAGCCTTCGGTGAGGTAGGGTGTATCGATTTGACTGATATTGCCTAAACAAACCACCTTGGTGCCGGGGCCGGCGCGGGTGATGAGCGTTTTCATTTGTTTGGAAGTCAAATTTTGCGCTTCATCGATGATCAAGAATTTCTTCAGGAAAGTCCGACCGCGCATAAAGTTGAGTGATTTGACTTTAATCCTAGAACGGATCAAATCGCGTGTCGCCGCACGTCCCCAATCGCCGGCTTCGGCATCGGTTTGATTCAGTACATCAAGGTTGTCTTCCAGCGCCCCCATCCCAGGCATCATTTTCTCTTCTTCGGTGCCCGGCAAGAAGCCAATGTCTTCACCAACCGGAACAGTGACACGGGTCATGATGATTTCGGTGTAAATTTTGCTTTCAAGCGTTTGCACTAAACACGCCGCTAAGGTGAGTAGCGTTTTACCGGTACCCGCTTGGCCAAGTAGCGAAACAAAATCAACATCAGGATTCATCAGTAAATTGAGTGCGAAGTTTTGCTCCCGATTTCTGGCGGTAATGCCCCAAATGGCATTTTTGGTGTGGCTGTAATCTTTGAGGCTCTCAAAAACGGCGGTTTTGCCATCGATATTGACGACGCGTGCTTGCAGTGGGGTGTCGCCAGCTTGGTAGAGTAATTGATTAACATACAGCTCAGGTACGTCTGGCCCTTTAATTTTCCAATAGCTGCGGCCGCCTTCTTGCCAGCTTTGTAAGTCTTTGCCGTTGCGCTCCCAAAAGGCTTGGTCAATTTCGCGCATGCCGGTGTAGAGTAGATCAGTGTCTTCGAGGACTTTGTCGTTAAAGTAATCTTCGGCCGCCAGTCCCAAAGTGCGGGCTTTAATCCGCATATTGATGTCTTTGGATACGAGGATGACTTCACGTTTCGGAAACATCTGCTGCAAATGATGGACGACGCCGAGGATTTGATTGTCGGCTTTGCCCATTGGCAGTTGCGCGGGTAATACACTGGTGATGGCTTCAGTTTGTAAGAACAAGTGACCGGTCGCTTGGTCCTTGCTGCCTTTGCTCAGTGAAACGCCATCGTGCAGATTGTGCTCTAAGCCTGCGACGAGCTCTTCCATAAAGCGACTAGCTTGCCGTGCGTTGCGAGCAACTTCGGTCATGCCTTTTTTATTTGAATCCAGCTCTTCGAGCGTCATCATCGGCACAAAGACATCATGCTCTTGAAAGCGAAAGATCGAGGTGGGGTCATGCATCAACACATTGGTATCCAGCACAAAAAGTTTGCTGTCACTGGGGGCTTTACGTTTACGGGCGGCCATGATGCACTCCTTGTTTTTAGTTTTAATGCAAAAGAATGGTGACTTGGGTGTGGAGCGAAGCGATTCGACGTGAACTGTGTTTCGCCCTCACAAAAAGGTCATCCATTTTTTACGTTTTACTTGGATTCAATAAAAAAGCGGCTTAATAGCCGCTCAGTGTTTACTGCTGGGATTGCAAAAAACTCAGTACTTCTGCTGCATGGTTTGGCACCTTGACGCCGCGCCATTCCTTGAGTATTTCGCCAGCGGCGTTGATAACGAAGGTACTCCGTTCAATACCTCTGACTTGTTTGCCGTACATGTTTTTTAGCTTCATCACGGCAAACGCTTCGCAAGCGATTTCGTCTGGGTCGGATATCAATTCAAATGGAAGCTGTAATTTGGTTTTAAAATTTTCATGGCTTTTCAATGAGTCACGGCTCATGCCAAAGACTTGGCAGTTAGCGGCTAAGAATTGTGGATGTAAATCGCGAAAATCACCGGTTTCAGTGGTGCAGCCCGGGGTGCTGTCTTTGGGATAGAAATACAGCACAAACATTGAGCCAGCCAAAGCGGCGGTATCAAATTGGGTGTTGCCAGTGGCTGATAAAACCAGCGTAGGGCAAGGGTTTAAACTCATTAGGGGCTCCGAATCGTTTTTATTAAATAGCCTAGTTTCATTGTCGACAATCTGCTGCAATTGAGCAAGA
>CAUPHX010000176.1:0-6888 GCA_963511125.1 uncultured Deefgea sp.
CTGTGATCTTCAAAGCTAAATGGCGGTAATTTATCGAAGCTATTTGGCGTTGTCACGGCGCTCAAGCGTGCGGTACACCGTCGCTCTAGATACTGAAAACAGCTCGCCAAGGTCGCTAATCGAGTGCTCGCCAGCATCGTGCATCCGACACAGTTCTTTTTGCTGCTTGTTAGATAGCTTGGGTTGCTTACCCCGCAATTTGCCTTTTACGCGCGCAATCGCCATTCCTTCTCGTGTGCGTAATCGAATCAAATCGGCTTCGAATTCCGCAAAGGTAGCCAAAATGTTAAAGAACATTTTCCCCATCGGATCCGTTGGATCATAAACACTGCCACCCAGCGCCAGTTTGACCCCGCGCGCCATCAGCGAGTCAGCGATGTCTCTGGCATCGGGTACGGATCTCGCTAGTCGATCCAACTTTGCCACCACTAAGGTGTCACCAGCACGCACGGCGGCAATCGCTTGATCCAAGCCTGGGCGAGAACGATTTGTTCCGGTTAATCCTCGGTCGGTATAGATTCTTTCTGGCTGGACGCCGAGCTCAATCAGGGCAGCTTGCTGTGCGGCTAGATCTTGCTTATCCGTTGAGCAGCGGGCATAGCCAATTAGTGTTTTTGTCATGGGGTAGGTGTACGATTAAGGGGGCTTGAGTGAGAATCAAATCGTACCATCTAAATGAGACGACGCGGGCTCATCTTCCCGCTCTTTTTCGGATTAAAAAAAGCGTTCGCTGAACGACCCTCTTTCGGACGCGATAGTTCACTCGATTGGAGTGCTGGCGATGACCTCGGTGGATCAAATCCTGCTTATCTGAGAACTGGGTATCACGCGGCAAACGCTATACCGGCATGTCTCGCCGAAAGGTGAATTACGGGATGATGGTGAAAAGCTGCTTTCTCAGGTTTAAATGCACTACTCGCAGTGCGTGCACGCGACTTCTGATATTGGTGCAATCGTCTTCTGAAAATGACAGCTTGCCTTTGGCTGAAGCGGAACAATTGGTTGCATCGATTCGCGCCAAAGGAGCAAAGCTGGCTGTACCTGGTTTAGTCGATTTATCTGAGTTTGCCGCTGCGGCCGATGGCATGTCTAAAATTGTGTTGGAATCAGTACAAGAATTATTGCTTAAACTTGCTCTACAAATGGCTCGCGATGATTATGAAACCCGCCGAGAACGCCAGCGCCAAGGTGTGCAATTAGCGAAGGCCGCCGGAAAATACACTGGTCGCCAATCCGATGTAGTAACACACCAACGTATCATCGCATTGCGAACATCGGGGCAAACGATTAAACGCACATCTGAGTTGGCAGGTTGTAGCGAAAGCCAAGTCAAGCGTATATGGGCACTTCATCAACTTCAAATATCACCATCAGGATCGAACCATGAATAAAGCAGAATTGATTACCGCACTTCAAAACCACTCTGGCCTAGCCAACAAGAAAGACATCGAAGCGGTACTTGAAAGTTTGTCTGCCGTAATTACTGAAACGCTTAAAGTCGGTGATGAAGTGACTTTGATTGGTTTGGGTAAATTTTCTACCCAAGCGAAGCCTGAGCGCCAAGGCCGTAATCCAAAGACTGGTGAAGCGCTGACGATTGCAGCTTCGAATGCCGTTAAATTCACGGTAACTAAAGTGCTTAAAGATGCGCTAAATTAAATTTGGTGTGTTGTTCGATATGTTGAATGGCAGCTTTCAGCGCTGCCCAAGCTAACTAAACTGCAAGTGTCCTTGTTATCTAGTTAGCTTTTTTGTTGAACGCTGAGTAGCTGTCACTCACACAGGTCGCAATAAATTTCGCGAACTGGGTAATGTCCTGCTCTACGCTTGCTATCTCAAGTGCAGCCATATACTCCTGCCGATGATCAACTTTAATGACGGTCCACGGGTACTGTCCGGAAGCCAGCATGAGATTCATGGTGAAACGCGCCATACGGCCATTACCATCCATGTAGGGGTGAATAAACCCAAACAGCCAGTGCCCCAATACGGCACGCACAAAAGCATCTTCTTCCGCTGTCAGGCATTCTTTCAGCGCGGTCATACCATCCCGCACATGTTCATAATGCGGTGGCGAATGCAGTGAGCCGCGCAGAAACACCATGCTGCGTCGATAACCGATCAGATCACTTGTTTGCAGAATACCCGCATCGACCGATGGCTTGAATAACTGCTGATACCAGCGCTGGTGGGTATCGGTAAACAGTTGGCCTGCATTGGCCTGTGTCGTCAGTAAATCGCTGATGGATGCTTTGACGCCATTAAATGCATCCAGATAACCGCGAGCAGCCATAGCATCGACTTGTTGGCGATCTGTCAGATTTAAATCAGGGCTCCAGTCGCCACGCTCTACTTTTGAAATCAGCTCCGGCGTTACCCGGTAACGTTCAATTGATAGGCTATGGTATGCATCCTGAACTTTAATCGCCTCGATGCGTGCAAGGTAATCTTCGGCAGAAAGGTGAGTGATGCAGTCTAGTGGTTTGCACTGCAAAACTCGGTTGCGCTGTTTTTCCCACTGCAACTTCACCCGTGCATACAAGGGAGAGGCATTGGGGCTACCCAGCTGATAAGCCACTGAATGCTCATAAGGGTTAGTTTCAACCAGTTTGTAACTCAACCCGGTCAACTGGCGCACGATGTTATCGGCAAACGATACCCGTCCCATTGCCCGCATGGCGCCAGCGACCCGACCAACGCCGCTGGCATTCGTGGGATATAGGGCGGCAACGGCATCTGGGTCGTTGAGTGTTGCCAGCAATAACTGAGTTTCGTCCGCCCAGTTTTTGTAGCCATTGGGCGGTAGCTTGACCAGACAGATTTCAGGTTTCAGGCAGCGCAGACCTTGCACTAAGGTGACTTGCTCCGTCGTGGGCAACGCGCCAGATGGGTACATCGCCAGTGAATAGCCATGCGCCAATTCTTGATTGTGAGTTTGGTTGGTGCCGAGATGAATCGTGACCTGTTGTGGAATCACGTTGCACTGGGTATGCAGTTTTAATGAGTCGGCTGGACTAAGGCAATATTCAGTACCAAACCGTTCCGCCAGATACTTGGCCAGATACTCCCAAAAATTGGCAAAGAAGGGCGTGGTATCGCCGTCATCAGCATGCGGATCAGAAACGAAATACCAGCCCTTGATGACTTCACGCAGGAAGGCTTTATCAACCAGCAGTTTGCGGCTAGCGGGTTTGAGCTGGCGCCCCTTCACCACACCTTTGTCAGACCCAGTGACAGCATGCAGCTCTTTCAGTGCTCGTGCCAGTTTTTCCTGCTCGCTTAGCTGGGGGCGGCCCATGTTTTTACCTTATAAATTTCTATGTTATTTGTATTTTAATTTACATGTTTTGCGATTGCAAATAACTTTGTTATTTATTTGTAAAGGGTGGGCGGAGTGCAGTAGGGGGGTGAATAGCGCATACAATTCGGACGCATCGTAGAAGGCGCCATGCAGCCAAACATGCTATGGCGTCCAGCACTTAATCAACGAATTAGAAGTGACGGGTAGTATTAGCAAAGCTGACGCTGGGTAGGTAACTATGGGCGCCAGCAGCTCGGCCTTAGCGGACATTTGCAGCATCAGCAATTCGGTAAGACTAAAAATGCCCCAAATGAATTATTTGATCGGGGTGGTGATTTATTGCCCTGTAAACCTAACCCAGCCATTAGCCCTATTTGATTAAATACAAATTTATAACTCAGCCAATTTGGCTGAAGGTATCGGCATGACTGTGTTACCCAAAGATGGCTGTTTTTGAACCACGCCACAAAAATCATAAAACCACACAATTTTTAATAAATTGCAGGCAAACAAATTAAAAATCTATTTTGGTACGCAAGCCAGCAAGCCACATCGATTTGTTTGCTGCTGTTGCAGGATTTACCCACTGCACATCTGCGGTGATTTTTAACCATGGAGTCATAGACCACTGATAATAAGCCTCTACCCCTTGTTCATCATCGAATTGTTTAAGCGGCTTAATTGCATTCTGTAACTTATCGCTTAAGTTGTACCAAAAATAACCCAAACCAAAAGTATCATGCGGACGCCCATCCAACATTCCCTGTCCAACTACGCCAGAAACAACAGAAGAACGAATCAGATTAGGATTACCATCTGCAATTGCCACTTTGGCATACACACCTAAGCCTTGATTCACGTTCAATGCACTAGGAATAAGTAAATGCGATGCATCTAGCGCAATATTGTATGAGCCCTTTTTCGTGATCGTACTTGTATTGAGTGGCAATGAAATCTGACTAAAATCGATTTTTGCTGAGCTGCTATATGTGGCCGTGATGCCCATGCCAGATTTTCGCCCGGCTAGTTCTCCATTACGAAATAAGCCAACCGACGCATTAACGCCATCGGCAAACAAATGGTTGAACGAATAATTCTTGGTTTGGTCGTTAGGATCAAACACCTTCAAGGTCAACGTATAAGGTTCCATCGAATGCACCATCACGCCACCAATCAACACTGGTGGCACAACCCAGCTTGGTGGTGCAACAAAAACCACGTTCCAAAAGCGATCCGTTCCCCAGCCGCCAAAAAACGGATGCCCCGCCAACAGATCTACCGCATTAATTTTCCCTAGCATCAAACGCGTAGAATCACCCACTTTCTGGCTTATATATAAGGAAGTTGCAACCAACTCATTTTTAGATCCTAATGGCAATAATGCACTGGCATGTACAGGCCAGAGCGCTCCGCCACGAAATGCACTCAACTCACCGCCACGATAGGTAAAATGAGTATGCAGGCGACCACCTTGCCATAAGCCCAGTTTTTCTAGATCAGCGTTGACCATCAAATCAGCGCGACCACTCATGGCAAACTCATCATTACCATCCATCGAGAGTCCTCCCTGATAAAAACCCGTCAGCCAAGCTTTACTACTAATTCCAACTTCCTGCAGTTGCGTTCGCGCTCCTCCCCAATCCCCTGACAAGGTATCACGTTCCCAGATCGAGCTACTATCTGGAGCAAACTCTGTTTCAGCTTGGGCTGAGCTTGACAATGAAAGGCTAGCAAGCATTAAAAGGGCGGCCAGAGAGTTCAGCACTTCTGATTTTTTCATCTTATCCTCAGAACAACACAATCTTTTTTTTGTCGGTTATTCACTACCAAATGATGGCACTTATTATCCATTGTTAATAAATCATTTGTTTTAATCTCGACAAAACCAACTCGCTTTGATATTTTTTTGCTCTGCACCGTCCTCTTTTCCGCCAACTCATCCAGCGAATGCCGTCGATAGACTAATGCGGCCCAAATAATCGCCGCAACCGCCATAATCGTCCCCGCAGCAATAATCACATAAGAAAACTGAAATTAGATAAGTACGAACGCCACAGACAGCTTGAACCCTGTCAACTCTACTTCTATACAAATCAATGACTTAGCTTAGATGCATTCAAGGCAAGCTTGGCAAGCCTACTTAATATATTTAATAAAAATCGGCTTTCGCCCCACAAGGACATTTGCTACCGCTCTTTTTACTGACTTTTTCGCTCTGAAAAATTCATAATCGGATTGAGCATCAACATGAAAATCAGTGATACCGTCAGATTGAATATCAGATGCGCCATCGCCACCACCTGGCCGGTGTCGCTAATACTTTGCGTTAGAAAATTCGATATCGGCACAATCAGTGGGAAAAATGCAATCACGCCCGCCGTTTTAAAAAAGAAATTATAGCGTGCCGTTTTTTTCGCGACGACGCTCATACCCATACTGGCGATCAGCGCGGTAGAGGTCGTGCCAGCATTGGCGCCAAACGTAATCGCAATCGCCGCCTGCGGTGGTAACAAACCTTGTTGCACCAGTAAAATCGCCAAGCCCGTCGTCACTGTGCTCGATTGTACGACCAAAGTGATAAGCGCCCCCGCTAAAACCCCCACCAATGGCGAATTGGCTTGCGCCATCAATTCCATCACTGCCGGTAGTTCGCGCAGCGGCATGACGGAGCGAGAAATCAAATCCAGAGCAGCAAAGATCATCCCAAAGTAAAACAACGAACGCCCAAATTGACCGTAACGTTGGGGTAATAGCGCCACTAAAGCGCCGAAGGCGATAAACATCGGGCCAATCGCCGTCAGCTTAAACGATACCAACCATGCGGTACTGGTCGTACCGACGTTCGCGCCGAGCAACATCCCCAAGCTGGCGCGAAATGAAATCACCGATGCATTCACCAGTGTGGTCGTCAACGTCGATACCGCCGTACTCGATTGCAAAACCGCCGTCGCAAATGCACCAACGGCAAACCCTGCCCAACGATTCGCGGTGACCTTGCCTAGCCAATCTTGCAAAGTGTCGCCACCGACCGCTTGTAATTCACGGCTAAAGCCCTCTAAGGCGTACAAAAAAATTGCAATCGCGGCAATAACCGCAATCAGTGTTTCAAATATGCCCATACTCAACCTTTATTTATTATTTTGCCACGGCAAACGCATTCCCAGTTCAGCCATCGCAGTCTATAAATTTGAACCTTGACTGGGGGGCGATTCTAGCGTGAAAAACCTCGCATGGCATCAGACTATGCCAAATGGATGCTAGCGCGCAGGCGGTCGCGGTAAACCAAGGTTGGCAACGAACAGAGTTAATTTACTCCAGCTGCTAATTTCCGAAGTATTCTGACTACGTCAGAGCAGCGAAACTGGTAACTAAGCTGCGATTGCGCCGCTACGTGCAAACGCACTTGGAAGGCAAGGTTCATAATGCGGATACCTTGAGATTGCAGGGTAAAGTGGACCCCAGAGTCCAGACAATTATTCATCTAATTTAAGAGGGTGTCGCCTCTACTACAGCGGATTGGCGCTGCCCCATTTCTTCGCTTGAAGATTCCTGTTTCTCTGCTTTTTTGTCACTAAAATAATCCGCAA
>CAUPHX010000177.1:0-6862 GCA_963511125.1 uncultured Deefgea sp.
CTACTCATCGTTGCCGCAGTGCGGCTCATGATCCAGCTTGGAATCACGCTGGCTAAAATGACGCCAAACAATCCAGCACCCTCTCGCCATGCCGCCGCGCCAAGTAGCCCTTGATCGCTGGCGCTCGCGCCCGCATCAATGCGTGCGCCCCATGTTAAATAAGCGATATTGAGCATGCTGTGCGCGGTATAGGCTGCAATCAACATCACAGCAAGCCATAGCGATAGATACATCGTATTGCCGCTTGCAATCGGCGGTAACCATAAACCGAAAAATGCCAAGGCTAAAACGAGCGCAGCACTCCAAAACCACCAGCTGATGTTGCCGTTGAGGCGGTCAATCCAACGCCCAAGCAATGGGTCTTGAAAGGTGTCGATCAAGCGCGCCAAAAATAACACCCAGCCCGTTAAACCCAGCGCCAAGCCCAATTGCCCACTGTAATAAGCGGGGATTTGCACATAGACCGGCAAGGCTGCCATTGCAAGAGGCAGACCGAGCAGGCCGTAACTGGCGTAGCGAAGCGGACTGATGGGTTTCATGGCTTGCCTAACAGTTGCGCACGCAAGTCTTTGTCTTTGCTGCGCGCATCAAACCAAATGGCAAAAAACGCTTTGGCAAACTCGGGATCGCGAATATCGGCGAGCATTTTATGCTGGTTATAAAAACGCGCGCCTTCATTCGGGATAAATACGGCAATCAATTGATCGCCCGACTTCACGTCGGTAAATGCGCGATTCATATTGCTTTCCCAGCGTTTTAGCGTGTCGCTGCTGTAACGCGTGCCAAAAAGCCGCGTAATTTCATCCAAGCTGGTTTCAACAAATTGTTCGCGGCTGATACTGCGGTGATAGTTTAATTCCAAGGCAAAGGGCGCATTGATATCGAATGGTTTTTTTTCGCTCCATAATTTTGCCGTGTAAATTCGCAGCCCGAACCAGCGCAAATCGCCACTGCCAATCGCTTGTGCTTGCGGAATATGTTCGCGCCATATTGCTGCTTGTGCAGGTATTGCCATGCAGGCCATTGAGAGTAATGCAGCTATGGCTATACGTAGATTGAACATGGGTTTAGTCTTTTTGTAGCAAGAATTGGACGACATCGGTTTTTCCTCCATCAAAGCCCGCTTCGCAGTAAACAAAATACAGTCGCCAGATCCGCATGAATTTTTCATCAAAGCCTTGTGCGCTGATGGCTACTTTTTCATGTTCCCAATCAGCGCGCCAGCGGCGCAAAGTTTCGGCGTAGTCACGGCCAAAGTGGTATTGATCGGTGGTGCGTAAACCCGCTTGGCTGGCCTTGGCGTTAAAGCGTTCTGGGCTGGGCAACATGCCGCCGGGGAAAATATATTGCTGAATAAAATCGGTACTGCTGCGATAACGTTCAAACGCCGATTCATTAATCGTGATGGTTTGGATTAAGGCTTTGCCGCCCGATTTGAGGCGTGCGGCGACGGTTTTGAAGTATTCGGGCCAGAATTTTTCGCCCACCGCTTCAAACATTTCAATCGACACAATCGCATCGTACTCGCCTTGCAAATCGCGGTAGTCGCAGATTTCAAGTTGCGCGAGTTCGCCTAAATCTTGTTTGGCGATGCGTTCTTGGGCAATGGCCAATTGCGCTGGTGAAATCGTCACGCCATGCACATGAATGCCAAGCCGCGCTGCGTGTTCGGCAAATCCGCCCCAGCCACAGCCGATTTCCAATACACGGCTACCTGCGCGCAGGCCAAGCACGTCGATAATGCGTTGGTATTTGGCAATTTGTGCGCTGTGCAGCGATTGCGCGTAATCGCCGTGGAAAATCGCGCTGGAATACGTCCAGCTCGGGTCGAGCCAGCGTTGGTAAAAATCATTGCCAATATCGTAATGCGCATGAATATTGCGGCGGCTGCCTTCGCGGGTATTCGGGCGTAGCCAATGCTTGATTCGGTACCATAAGGTCGCCAATTTACCGCCAAACACCATTTGGTCGAGCACCGCTTCATTGCGCAGCGCAAGGCCAAGGACGGCAGTGAGGTCTGGGCTATCAATCCAAGCTGCTTCGTAGCTTTCGGCAAAACCAATGTCGCCAGCCCGCAAGATGCGGCTGCAGGCGCGCCAATCATTGATTTGCAAAGTGGCCGACGGCGGCTGGTGCAAGTTACCAAACATCAGATGCGTGCCTTCTGGTGTAATTAATTGCAAATGCCCATGCTGTAAACGGCCGAGCAGATTCAAGAATAATTTGGCGGAGGTCGGTGCGCCGCGTGCAATGCTTTGGATAACTTGGCTTTGATTCATGATGTCAGCTCCGATTGTTGTGCGACGACCTTGTGTGGTGTTGGGTTGATTGAGGTGCTTAATGCAATTGTGGGCGGTATTGGTTTGCTAAAAAACGGCACCCGTTTGCGCCATAAATGAAAGGCTTGCCAGTGGATGCGAGCAAATACACCCAGAGTTAACAAGGGTTGCGCGAGCAGCGCACGCCACAAATTGTGTTGATTGAGTGCTTGGCGTTTGCCACCTACTGAGGTTTTGATCAGTAGTCCGTCTGCATCAAAATAATCAATCCCGACCCACGCGGTTTGTGCGGTATCGCGAAAGCCAAATTCATAATGGCCTTGCACTTCACAGAAAGGAGATACGTGCATCATCTTGATGCATTCAAGATGGGTATTGCTATCTATACATTTCTTATCTTGGCTTGCAATCAAATACCTATGTGTTTCGCCAAAGGTGTTATTGACCTCGGCCAATACCGCGCGCAACCCGCCTTCGCGATCGTAGCAATACCAAAAGCTCACTGGATTAAATACAAAACCCAAAACGCGCGGAAACGTATGGAGCCAGATTTCGCCGTCAGCGTCGATGTTGTATTGCACCAGCAGGTCGCGCATCCATTGCTCCAGATTGCTACCGTCTTTGGGGCCGTAATCAGCGGTGTAAATAGAAACCGGACGCCAACGATTGAGGCCAAAGCCAGTTGTATCAATCTCATCGAGTCGAGCTAAATTGAGGCGCAGACAAAATACCGGATACACAAAGCGATTGTTGGCAGGCCGCAAACGCTCGTGCATCACTTGGCCGCGGATGATTTGTGCCGGCGCGTTCATGGCGGACTGTTTCATGGCAGTTTCGTCCAGCTTGGCGCGAGACCAAAATCAGCGACCACCCGTAGCGCGGATTTCAAACCGTCTTCATGAAAACCATAACCCGTCCACGCGCCCGCAAACCAAGTGCGGTTTTGCCCTTGAATCGAATGCAGTTGGGATTGTGCGGCGATCGCTGCGTGATCGAACACCGGATGTTGATATTCAAATTGTGCCAGCACTTTTTCTGGCGCTGGCGGCGTAAATGGATTGAGCGTCACCACGACCGGTGTTTCAAACGGTAGATTTTGTAATTGATTAAGTAAATAACTCACGCACACTGGGCGTTGTCCATCGACATCCGCGCCGCCAAGGTAATTCCACGCCGACCAGACTTTTTTGAGTTTCGGTAATTGCGCGGCATCGGTATGCAGTACCGCGGTATTGGCTTGGTAGCGTACGGCTGAAAGCAGTGCGGTTTCGGCATCGCTGGCGTCACTGAGCATCGCCAGCGTGTCGGGCGCATGCGTTGCGAATACGACTGAATCAAACTGCTCAGCACCGATTTCAGTGTGCACTATCACCCCGGCCGAAATGCGTTCGACGCGAAAAACGGGCGATTTCAATCGAATATCGTTCAGTGTGGCAGCAATTTTTTTAACATACTCACGCGCGCCGCCTTGTACCGTTTGCCACTGCGGGCGGTCATTGACTTGCAGCAAGGCGTGGTTGAGGCAAAACCGCAAAAATGTTGAAGCAGGGAATTCTAAAATATCGTTCGGTGAACTCGACCAAATTGCCGCCGCCATCGGTAATAGATAAGCATCACGGAAGGTGTCGCCGTAATGGCCACGCTCAAGTAATTGTCCCAAGGTGGCTTTGTTTTCTAAGCAGGCGGCTAGGTTTTCATTCGCAGCGGCATTAAATCGCATGATGTCGCGCAACATGCCGATAAATGATGGCGACAGTAGTCGGCGACGTTGGGCAAAGACGGTGTTGAGGTTGGTACCCGCCCATTCTAGTTCACCCTCATCCAGTGACACGCCAAACGACATATCAGTGCCATAGGTATTGACACCCAGCTCAGCAAACAAAGCGATTAGGTTCGGATACGTCGCTTGGTTAAAAACTAAAAACCCCGTGTCGACCGGATGGGTTTTCCCTTCTACGGTGATATCGACGGTATTGGTGTGACCGCCTAAATGAGGTCCAGCTTCAAACAATACAACATCATGGCTGCGACTTAAAAAGTAGGCGCTGGCCAAGCCAGAAATGCCAGAACCAATCACTGCAATCCGTTGTCGAGCTGTATTCATCATATTTCCTGCCGTTCATCACAAAGGGTGGTTTATGTTTTTGTACTTCAGTGCTAAGATTACTACTAATTAAAAATAATATCTACTAATTAGTAGCGGAATTTTACTCATGAGTATTTTTAGCAAGTTAAGCTTCAAAGATCAAGCCTTCAAACTGCGTGAAAATGCGATCTTGGATGCCACGACCAGCATCTTGGGCAGCAAGGGCTACGACTTAATGACGATGGATGACGTCGCCAACGCGGTCGGTATTTCTAAGCCGAGCCTTTATAAGCATTTCAAATCGAAAGAGGATTTAGTGGGCGAGGCGTTGATACGCTTGATCGATGGTGCAGTCGATTTTTTGGCGCAATTGGATGGCCAGCTAAAGCCGATTGAGAAATTAACGGACTTGCTCGAGTGGGCGCTGCGGGTGCGTTTGGAAGGTGGAATGCCGTTTTTACCTTCCACCAGTGCGCATGTGCGTGACATGCTGATGCGCAATTTGAAATACATTACGCGTGTATTGAAGCTGAACGGTCAAATTGAAAAGCTAGTCAAAGATGCACAACAAAGTGGCGATCTGAACCCAGATCTACCCAGCGATGTCATTTTATTTAGTTACTATTCGCGCACTTGCGACCCCGCGGTGGAGTACCTGCAAAAATTCAGCAAAATGGATAACGAGCAAATTGTTAAGCATATGCTGCAAGTTTGCTTGAGTGGTATCAGCGCTTAATGAGCTAGCCTGAGTTGGGTGGACACGCCTGTTTGGTAAAATTGAGCTAACCGCCGAATTAAAGCAGCTGCGCAAAGAATTGGCTGAGACCAAAATTGAGCGCGATATTTTAAAAAAGGCCACCGCGTACTTTGCCAGGCAATCACTGCCAAGTACGCGTTCATAAACGCCGAACGATTGCATTACCCCGTGAAAATCCTCTGCCGTGCGCTCTTTGTTTCCCGTGCAGGATTTTATGCTTGGATGAAACGCGCACAATTATCGTCGGCTGATTGCGCAGTTTGGGCTAAAAGCCTCGATGTCACGGAAGGGGAACTGTTATGACAATGCGCCAATGGAAAGCTGCTGGGGGAGTTTGAAAAATGAGCCGCTTCATCAGCATCGTGATTTAAAGCGTGAATCCGCGATTAGCAGCATCAGAGAATACATCGAAATATTTTATAACCGTCAGCGGCGAGATTCTCGCCTTGGCAACGAAGCGCTTGCGGTGTTTGCCCAAAACTTCAACAAAAACCGCAAGTGCATATGAAATAGATGTGTCTACTATTGTCAGGACAGGTTACTTGGCTACTGCAGATCAATTAATTACGGTTAAACAGATTTTCGAACGTCGAACCGGCTTGAATGTTGAGTGCTTTGCACAGCTTTAAAAAGTTAGCCAAGTAATGGGTGCGAATCAATACCAATTGGCGATCTTTGCTCACGCTAAAGTCAACCAAGGTGTAGTTTGGATTGAGTTCATCTTGAATCGCTTTAATCGCAGAAATATCGGTCAAACCGTTTAATGATTCTGCGGCTAAATCGAGTTCACCTTCGCCAAATGCATCGCTAATTTGCGCGTACAGTGCGGCAACGCTGTCGGCTTTGAACAGCAAACCGTCTTCCAATTGCTCTAGCAATACGGTTTCCCACAATGGAATCGCTGCGTCTGTAGGGTAAAAAGCCGCTTCGTGGCGAGCACGGTATTCGTCCGGATCTTGCTGGGCGGCCATCACTTCGGCGGTCATCGCCAAAATATCTTCGTGATCGAGGCCGCCATCGGCGATGAGTTCTAAGACTTCAATAATTTGCTTTTGCATGCTGTATTCCTGATTGGCGTTGTGCCAGTGCGCTGAGACTTGATGGTCTGAATTAAATTTTTATATAAGTATTGCTTTCTAGCTATTTTAATATAATGGCTAGAAAGCAATACCCTGTATTTCAAAAGAAGCGAATGTAGGCGCAGAAACCAGGTTTTGGCCCAATCGTCGGGTGATTACGGCAGGTATTTGGGCGCTTATCGTAAATGGTGCACAGACGGGTTTTTTCATCTAAAAAAGTGCAATCCCGCGTGCCACGGCGATACAGCGTGTAAATTTCGTGCTTGAAATTGAAATGCTCAATGATTTTGGCTTTCATCAAACGCTTGGCGATGTTTTTCGCAGGTTCGTCTTTGTCGAATTCTTCGACCACGCCCATGCGGATTAAATCGCCGATTTTCACTTCCACCGGCATCGTACAGCAGCCAGAATAGCAATCTTCGCATTTGTCTTTGGTGAATTTCACCCAGGTTTCGGTCTCGTGGAGTTCGGTGCGGTTGAGAATATGGCGGGTCATGATGCAGTCAAAAATCAAGAAAGGTGCGCAGCATACCACAGTCTGGGTGTGGCTAAGTAGTTGTTATAGGAAGAATTTTTATCGAAATGCACTTGGTGCTGTTCTGCGGCGATGATGCGTGAGCGTTGTGGCAAAGTCGTGGACGTTGGCGATATTGATTGTGAA
>CAUPHX010000178.1:0-6835 GCA_963511125.1 uncultured Deefgea sp.
GTGCGCTGAACAACTGGCTGCGATACAGCAAGAAATGCAGGTTTTGCCCACCGCAGTTGCCGAAACCTTGCGCTTGACCAAAGATATTCGTCGCTGGGCTGGGATGTTGCATCGGAAAAAAAATCTATTTGTTATTGGGCGGAGTACGCACTTTCCGGTGGCACTTGAAGGCGCGTTCAAGCTTAAAGAAGTGGCGTATCAACATGCCGTGGCTTACCCCGCAGGTGAATTAAAGCATGGTCCGATTACGCTGGTGAATGAAGAGCTGCCTGTCATTGCGTGTTTGCCTTGGAATGCACAAGCACAAAAAATGCTCGATGATTTAAAAGCTGTGCGCGCCAATCACGGTGAAATCTTTATTCTATCCAATGGCAATATTGCCTCGGTCGAAGGTACGTCAGTCATTCGGATGCCAAGTGGCTTAACGCACTTAAGTCCAATCATCTATACCGTGGCGCTGCAAATGTTGGCGTATTACTGTGCGGTATTGAGTGGTAATGATATTGATGCACCTCGTAATTTGACGAAAGCTAAAACGGCCGCTGTGATTTGATGTATTTCTCTCTAGCCCTTATAGGATATTGGCTAGAGAGAAATACCTATTTCTTGCTTACCAGCCAGACGCCGCCCAATACCACTGCCGCACCCAGCCACTGCACCGCTGTCAGACTTTCGTTCAAAATCCCCATACTCATGATGATCGACAATACTGGACCAAAACTGCCAATCACCGCAGTGCGGCTGGCGCCGATGCGTTTCATTGCATTGGTCATGGCATACACCGGCAAGACGGTGGAAAAAATCGCAATCGTTAAGGCATAGCCCCACACTGGCAAGGGTTGCTGAATACTGCTCAATGGGTGGGTGATCAACCAATGCGCTAAGATGCCGAGGCCAGACACGGTCAGCGCCAATTCAGTAAATCGCATCGAACCAACCCGTTCAATCACCGCTGGACTCCATGCCATATACAGTGAAAAAGCCAAGGTACTGGCGATCACAAAGGCAATTCCCACCCAGTCGGCATGTGCATTAACGAGTTCAGGGGCCAAGACCAAAACCATGCCTAAATAGGTCAATGGCAGCGCGCGCTTGATTCGCGGTGGAATCGGATTGCCACTCAACCACGACACAAAAAGAACGGTAAATGTCGGGTATAAGCACAAAATCAAGCGCTCCAAACTGGCCGTAACGGTCTGCAAACCGATGAAATCCAAAACGCTCGACAAGTAATAACCTAGCAAACCGAGGCCGATTAGTTTTACTTTATCTGAGGTTGAAATCGGCGTCTCTTGCGCATAGGATACAAGGCGCGCCACGCGCCAGAAACGAACTGACCACAGTAGTGCAATGGCAAACATTAGCCGCATCATCACTAAAGTCACCGCATCGACGCCATAGGGGTAAGCCAGTTTGATGAAAACACCTTTCATGGCAAATCCAGTGGCGGCAAATGCGGCGAGAAAGACGCCAGTTTGAATAGATTGATTGGTGGTCGTCATTGGTATTTCTCCATCGTTAAACCCAATACGTGGTTCGTACTGAGTGCTGCGGGAGGAATACAAGAGGAGGGATCGCCACCGCCGGATTCACTTCCCGCGGTGGTAACGCCGATTCGACGTCTACCGCGCAGGCGCGAGTAGTAGCCAGGCGTGTAGCTTGGCGAAAGTCGAAATGAAAACGGGCGTTGTATTGTGTGTCATCACTTCATCATGCCGTGCATGTCAGGTTTGCGTCAACCCTTGGCTATGTAACCAAATGTTGTCGTGCACAATCCATTTCCTGCAGCACCTGATTGCCGCTGGGCGCGACAGCCAGCACAATGATAACTCTCAACAATTGAAGGAGGCGCAATGTCGTTCTGGCGTGATGTGTCGATGTCGGCAGTGGTGGCGGGTTTTGTGACCGTCTTGGTCGGATTCACCAGCTCGGCGGTGATTGTGTTTCAAGCCGCGCAAGCGCTGCACGCGACGCCAGCCGAAATCGCCTCGTGGATGTGGGCGCTCGGTTTGGCGATGGGGCTGACGTGTATTGGTTTGTCGTTGCGATATCGCGTTCCAGTCGTCACCGCTTGGTCAACGCCGGGCGCCGCCTTGTTGGTGACGAGCGTTGCTGGTGTGACGATGCCCGAAGCGATTGGCGCTTTCATCGTGTCGGGCTTGTTGATTGTGTTGATGGGGGTAACGGGCTGGTTCGAGCGTACAATGCAGCGAATTCCGCTCGGTATTGCGTCGGCGATGTTGGCGGGCGTGTTGCTGCGTTTTGGTTTGGGCGCGTTTACCGCCTTGCAAACTCAGTTTGCGCTGGCGGGCGGCATGATTGCGACGTATTTATTGCTACGCCGATTTAAACCGCGTTATGCGATTGTTGGGGTATTGCTCTGTGGGCTTTTTATTGCAGCGGCACAGGGCTCATTACATCTGGAGGGTATTGAACTTTAGCTGGCAATGCCGGTGTGGACGACGCCCGCGTTTTCGCTCAATAGCATTGCCAGCGTCGCGCTGCCGCTGTTTATGGTGACGATGGCGTCGCAAAATGTGCCGGGCGTGACGGTGTTGCGCGCCAACGGTTACACACCGCCCATTTCGCCGATGATTACGACGACCGGCGTGACGACGGTGTTGCTCGCGCCATTTGGCGCATTTGCGATTAACTTGGCGGCGATTACTGCAGCGATTTGCATGGGTAAAGACGCGCACGAAGACGCCCAGAAACGCTACGTCGCCGCCGTCGCGGCTGGCGTGTTTTATGTGCTGATCGGTTTATTTGGCGCGACCGTCGCAGCCGTTTTTGCCGCCTTCCCGCGTGAGCTGGTGCTGGTCGTGGCGGGTTTGGCTTTGGTGAATATTATTGGGAATGGGTTGGCACTAGCAATGCGCGATGAGGCGCAACGTGAAGCGGCGATGATGACTTTTCTGGTAACCGCTTCAGGTTTGACGCTATTTGGCGTCGGCTCGGCATTCTGGGGTTTGATCGCTGGCGCGGTGACGGCGGTAGTGATGCATAAAAAATAAGCAAAACCGTGGATCACGAATAGCCCGAAAAAAGTCGACCAAAATTTTTTTTAAGTAAATACGGTCTGTGTTCGTGCTTTTCGTGATCCATTTTTATGGGTTTTCTTTCAGCCCCGCTTGCAAGAGGCGGTAGGCGATGCTGCTTTGTCCGGGCAGCAGTGGCGGCAAATCATCGGGACTAAACCAACGCGCATCTTCAATTTCTTCCGGTTGGCACACAATCTCACCCGAAAAATAGTCGGCAAAAAACGCCAACATCAGCGAATGCGGAAAAGCCCAGCTTTGGCTTTCAAACCAGCGTAAATTGGTGATGGTGACGCCGACTTCTTCGAGCACTTCGCGATGCGCGCACTGCTCTAAACTCTCGCCGGGTTCAACAAAACCAGCGACGGCGCTGTACATGCCTTCTCTAAAGTGCGGCGAGCGCGCCAGCAAAATTTCTCGACCACGCTGAATCAGCACCATCACCGCCGGCGAAACGCGCGGCCAGACACGGTGGCCGCAGGCGGTACATTCGCAAGCGGCTTCATGCTCCAGCGGCTGGGTAGCCGCGCCGCAAACGCCGCAAAATCGATGCGTGCGGTAAAAGGTTGCAATCTGAAATGCCCTGCCCGCTAACGCCCACAGCGTTTCACCGATGACATCAAAACTAGCGCGTAAGTCCATCTGGATGAGATGACTCGGCAAGGGGCATGTTTCATCCCACACGGCCATCTGAACCATTTGCGTATCAAGTTGGCCAATATTCAGTTGATACTTTGGCTTTGCGAGCAGCTGCAATGTCGTCGCATTCGCCAGGGTATTGTCACTCAATAGCAATGTATTGCCATGAATGCCAATAATAATGTTGGCTTCAGCTAGATACGTCGTTTCTTTATGGGCGGGAGTAAATGCCATTGGCAGCATATAAAAGCCTTGTGCCCGCAGTTTGGCAATTTGAAAAGAGCTTGAATTAAACCATTCCTATTGGGTCGCAGCAAGGATAAAGCGGTTTGGGGGCCGGCAAAGTTCACCTTGAATTTTGTCGTTAAATAAATTCATTTTTATTTGTCATTGAATTTAAACAATTCTGTAATGTAATCCTCTTAGAATCAGTAACATCAAAGTCCCTAATCATAAAAGGGCTGATTATTTTAAATTCTACAGATGAGTGAAAACATGAAACAGATTAGCCTGATCGTTAGCTTACTGAGTACTTTATTGATTTCCCTTCCCGCGGCTGCAAACGATGCGTGTGTTTGGAGTTGCTTAGCAATGAAAGTTAAGGCAGAAATTGATTCTGATCCTGCATTGAAAAAATTTGATATTCAAGTTAAGGCTACTGATACTTACGATGTAAAGTTAACCGGTAGCGTTGACGAAGGCGAGCAGATGGCTTTTGCGGGTATGGCTGCCGAGAAAGTGAAGGGCATCAAAACGGTTAATAATGACATCATGCCAAAGAATTAATTCAGTTTTACCCAATAACCGCTGCAGCTGTCATCCCGTTCACTTAAGCCAAGAGAACGCATGACAGCCGCAGCGGATTCAATTTAGGTGTGAAGCGTCACACAAAATGTGCGAGTGCAAAAAAATAAATTGATTTGTCATTGAGCTGTAATCTATCCGCCGTTACAATGCGACCTATAGAATCTTGTAGGAAAAATGTCATGTTTTTGCGAAAGTTTGTAAGTGCTGTATTTGCTTTTACGCTGCTAGGCCTGACGGTTGCTGCGCAAGCTGCTGTGGTGCCGGTGGTGGGCGCGATGCAAGGTGCCACTTTATTTGCGGCAAACAATGGCAGTTTAGAGCAGGGTTTACAGCCGAGTGCTGGTGCTGACCCGATGAATATTCATCCAGTGCTGGGCACGCCGACTCAGCCCGTGACGAATGTAAAATCGAGCGATGACCGTTCTAATTTGTATGCCGTAGTCGGCTTGGGATTACTTGGCTTGCTGGTTGCTCGTCGTAAACGCTACGGGCGAAAATAAGCGAATTCTGAATCAAATCTAGATTGGGAAAAAAGCCGCAATGAGCGGCTTTTTTAGCTTTGTCCATTTAAACTTTTCTTTGCTCGAATTGGGTCCCTTTATGCTTCAACATCGCTATAGTGAGTTGATTCCTTTAAATTAAACTCAAAATAGGTGCAATGATGAAGCCAGTCTTATTCGCGGCGTTGCTACTCAGTGCAAGCTTATCAGCTGCAGAGGTGTATAAGTGTAAAGACAGCGCAGGTAAAACACTTTACCAAGATACCCCCTGCCAAAATGGGCAGCAGAAAGTGCTGAAAGACCTACCTAGCAATAGCATCAAAGGCCCGGCAGTGGCTTCAAAAGTTGCAAGCCCAGACAATCCACAATCCAATACGCAGGCCGCACCGCAAACGCAAACGTCGGCCACGCCCTCATCAAGCACAGGAACCGCCAATTGCAGCGATGATCGCTATCGCAATTCAGACGCTTGCCGGAGTCCTGACTTGCTCCGCAATAAGGAGCTGCTTCCTGATCGGCCGATTGAAAAACCAATCGCCCCTGTTAAACCACAACCCTTACCAGCACGCCAGAATATCCCGCGCTAAGGCGCTATACAGTGCCTTTGACGTGTTTATAATAGGGCATCTTATTTGACCGAGTTGCACCCCATGAACAGCCAAGATTTAGAAAATATCAATGTCACTTCATTCGAAGGCATGCCAACGCCAGAAGAGTTGCATGCCCGATTGCCTATTTCAGAGCACGCCGCGCAAGTTGTTAATTCGGGTCGTGAAGCATTAAAAAACATTCTAGATCGCAAAGACTCACGCTTCATTGTAGTAGTCGGTCCTTGTTCGATTCATGATTCGGCGGCTGGTCTTGAATACGCGCGTCGTTTGAAAGCGCTGCAAGAGCAAGTGAAAGACACAATGCTATTGGTAATGCGGGTATATTTCGAAAAGCCACGTACTACAACAGGCTGGAAGGGATACATCAATGATCCGTTGATGGACGATTCTTTCCAAGTCGGTTTGGGGATGGAAAAAGCGCGTCGTTTCTTGCTCGATGTGTTGGAGTTGGGTTTGCCAACGGCGACCGAAGCGCTCGATCCGATTTCGCCGCAATATTTGGGTGATTTGATCGCGTGGACAGCAATTGGCGCACGCACCACCGAATCACAAACGCACCGCGAAATGTCGTCGGGCTTATCCACGCCAGTGGGCTTCAAAAACGGTACCGATGGCGATATCAGTATTGCGATTAACGCGATTTTGTCAGCGTCGCACCCGCATGCGTTTTTGGGCATGAATGGTCAGGGGCGCGTTTCAATTGTGCGTACGCGCGGCAATCAGTATGGGCATGTCGTGCTGCGCGGTGGCGATGGTCGCCCCAACTACGATACTGTATCCGTCGCGATGGCTGAGCAAGCACTGCAAAAAGCCAAACTACCGACCAATATCATTGTCGATTGCTCACACGCCAATAGTTATAAAAAAGCGGAATTACAACCGCTGGTGATGGCCGATGTGATTAATCAGGTGGTGAATGGCAGCCAAGCCTTGGTTGGCGTGATGATTGAATCCAATCTCGTTGCCGGTAATCAAAAAATACCCGCCGATTTGTCGCAATTAATTTATGGCTGTTCGGTGACCGATGCCTGTGTGGATTGGGCAAGCACCGAAACGATGCTTCAAGATGCGGCGAAACGTTTAGCACTGCGGTGATTAATATAGTGGACCCAACAAAACAGACAGTAATTTAAGATGGTTTCTGCCATAAAAAGGTAGGCCGAAATGAGTGAGAAAAACCGTAAAGTAATGACGGGCGCGCAAAAAGCGAAAGTCGCATTAGAGGCCGCGAAAGGTCACA
>CAUPHX010000179.1:0-6775 GCA_963511125.1 uncultured Deefgea sp.
ACCACGCTCTCTTTTACGGAACGTGGCTGCAGCCCTAAAATATCACGGTAATAAACTAACGAGCGCGCCAAATCAGCCACGCCTAAGGTCATAAAACTGACTCTCGCCTCCATTTAACGCCCTACCGCAGCGGGTTTTACCAATTCGTAGACCGTTTTCCCTTGTAACTTAAAATATTCAGCGGCGTGGTACAAGTTTTCTGAATGGCCAACAAATAACAGCCCGTCATTTTTAAGCAATGGCGCAAAACGTTGCAAAATTTTGAGTTGGGTTGGCTTATCAAAATAAATCATGACGTTACGGCAAAAAATCGCATCAAATGGGCCACGCAGCATCCAATTGGATTCAATTAAATTGAGCTTGCGAAACATAATCATATTGCGTAATTCAATTTTGAGTTGATAACGGCCGTCGGCTTGTTTATCAAAAAATTTACTCACCCGCTGTGGCCCCAGTTTTTGCACTTCTTCTGCTGGATAGATTCCCAAACGCGCCACATCAAGCACATTGGTATCTAAATCAGTAGCGACAATTTTGACCGGCGGCCGGAGTGAGTCAAAGGCTTCGCAAGCGGTGATCGCAATCGAATAGGGCTCTTCTCCGGTGCTCGAAGCGGAGCACCAAATATTGAGTGTACCCGCTGAACGCAAACCTTTAAGCTGTTGATTAAGGATGTCAAAATGATGCGACTCGCGAAAAAACGAGGTTAAATTGGTGGTCAAAGAGTTGGTGAATAACTCCAACTCCTTGTGATCACCGCGCTCTAGCACCTGCAAATACTCGTTGAATGTTTTTAAATTGAGCGCCCGCAAGCGTTTTGCCAAACGTCCATACACCATATCGTGCTTTGACGTCGCGAGCGCAATGCCCGCATAGTTGTAAATCATGACGCGAATTTTTTCAAAATCGGCTTCAGTAAATTGAAATTCGCGGTTGCTAGCTAGCATGGTTTTGATTCCTAAAAAGGTCGCACTATTTGATTAGCATAGTTGATTTACAAACCTAATTCGCCCCAAATCGCATCAATACGCGCCACGGATGCGGCATCACGCTCAATCACCCGACCCCATTCACGATGGGTTTCGCCTGGCATCTTATTGGTCGCATCCAGCCCCATCTTGCCACCCAAGCCTGAAATTGGGCTGGCAAAGTCCAGATAATCAATGGGCGTATGCTCGACCAAGGTCGTGTCACGCACTGGATCCATCCGCGTTGTAATCGCCCAAATGACTTCTTTCCAATCGCGGCAATCGACATCATCGTCGACAATAATGATGTATTTCGTGTACATAAACTGACGTAAGTACGACCAAACCCCGAACATCACCCGCTTGGCGTGCCCTGGATATTGTTTTTTGATCGAGACGATGGCCATCCGATAGCTGCAACCTTCTGGCGGTAAATAGAAATCGACAATTTCCGGAAACTGCTTTTGCAGAATCGGCACAAACACTTCATTAAGCGCAACGCCCAAAATGGCGGGTTCATCAGGCGGTTTTCCCGTGTAGGTGCTGTGGTAAATCGGATCGGGACGCGATGTAATCCGCTCAACCTCAAACACAGGAAACCAATCTTGCTCGTTGTAATAGCCGGTATGGTCACCATATGGGCCTTCTAAAGCATGCAGGAAACCGTTCACCTCTTTCAGTGGCACACCGTGCTCTGATACTCCGGTGTAGCCTTTCTCACACGGCTTCAGCACGCCTTCAAGGATGATTTCGGCCGTTGCTGGCACTTGCAAATCGGAGCCGATGCATTTTACGAGTTCCGTTTTGCTACCACGGAGCAAGCCAGCAAATTGATATTCACTCAAAGTATCGGGTACCGGCGTTACCGCACCGAGGATGGTCGCTGGGTCACAACCGAGCACCACGGCGACCGCATAAGGTTGCCCTGGGTTTTGCTTGGCGTGCTCACGAAAATCAAGTGCGCCGCCACGATGCGCCAACCAGCGCATAATCACTTGATTGCGGCCAATGACTTGCTGGCGATAAATCCCCAAATTCTGGCGCTTTTTATTTGGCCCACGCGTCACGACCAAACCCCATGTAATCAAGGGGGCAACATCTCCGGGCCAGCAGTGTTGAATCGGCAGCGTTGCTAAATCAACATCAGGGCCTTCAATCACGTTTTCTTGGCAGATGCCTTTACGGAGCTCTTTCGGCGCCATATTCAGCACTTGTTTGAGTAGAGGGAGTTTTTCCCATGCATCCTTAAAGCCTTTTGGTGGTTCAGGCTCTTTTAAATAGGCAAGGGTCTGGCCAATTTCGCGCAAAGCAGAGACATTTTTCGCCCCCATACCCAGTGCCACACGGTGCGGCGTACCAAACAAATTACCTAGCACAGGCATTTGGAAATTAGGTACATTCTCAAATAAAACCGCAGGGCCAGCCGCTCTCAATAAACGATCGCAAACTTCGGTCATTTCTAATTTGGGAGACACAGGCGTTTTAATGCGTTTTAACTCGCCCTGTGCTTCTAGTTGCGCCATAAAGTCGCGTAAATCGCGGTATTTCATGCAGACTCCAGCCAAAAAAATGCCCGGTATTGACCGGGCGGGTTGTATTCCAAACTTAGACTTAAACCGACAGGGTCATCGTAGCAGTATGTTTGCCACCAGCGTCCAGCGTTAAGGCATTATCAAACACATCGCCTCGCTCAACACAAACAAATTGGCTGTTGGCATCAGCGCCAATATCAACCATTTTTTTAGCGAATTCGCCTGGATTCCATACCACCGCACTGTGTGCATTACTTGAAATTTGAATCGTGCGTGTTGCATCGACAATCGTTTGTACGACTGGCACATCCAAGTAAACGCGATCAGTAGTACCGGTGAACGTCAAATCACCGTCTTGGACCAAGCGACGCTCGGCGCCAATCGTATCAATATAATTGCAGTCGGCAAGGCCAGTCACTGCAACCTGGGTATAGTCTGAAACAGCAAAGTAGGTATGGAATGCATAAGTATACGGCACAGGTGTATCGCTTAAATTCTTCGCAGTCAAACTCAACTCAAGAGTTTTGCCAACAATTACAGTCATTTCAAAGTGAAATGCGTGCGGCCATAATGAACGAGTTTGCTCGTTATCTTGTAAACACATCACGATTTCAGAACGACCATCTGGCAGATTGCGCGCCGATTGGAGTGTCCAATCCATGCTCCTCGCAAACCCATGCGACGGTAAGCCATCAGGATGGCCACCAAACCAAGGCATACACAATGGAATACCACCCCGCACCGCTTTGGCGGGTTCAAAAATGGCCTTCGGCGACAACCAGAGTACTTCTTGACCACTCTCGGGTATAAATGAAATTAAGTGGGCACCTTGGATTAGTAAAGCGGCAGAGGCAAATTCGTTTTCTACTACCAACAGCGGTAATCCATCACCCGCTAAATCAAAATGGGTGCTAGAAGTCGTTAAACGTACACCACTTACATTGGCTAAAATTGTAGAAAAATCTTGTTGCTTCATTCGAAAAACTCCATCGTTAAGTGCCCATTTTAATGTAAAGCAGGCTATGCGGCTATGACTCTTTATTGGGCACCCAGACCAAGGCATCACCGGTCAATACAACAACACCACGCACAGAACACTCGGTTAATAATTTGATTCTTTGTTTCTCTGGATACATTTCAATGACAGTCGCTCGGGCGGTCACTGTTTCACCAATATGAACGGGCTTCAAAAATTTGATGTTTTGGCCCATATAAATGCATCCGGGACCAGGCATTTTCATACCAATCACGCTGGATAAAAAACTTGCAGTCAACATGCCATGAATAATTCGACTACCAAATCGTGTTTGGCTGGCGAACTCTTCATCAATATGCATCGGATTATTATCACCGGTTAGCCCAGCAAACAATACGACATCTGTTTCAGTGACGGTTTTCCGATACTCATCGAAATCACCAACTGCCAATTCATTAAAAAATCGAGCCATTGCCATCCCCTAATAAGAATAATCCAATCGGAAAAGACCTATCGTACACGGAATTGCTTGATAAATTATTAATTCAGGACAAGGACTTAAGGCAAATGACTACTCGGTGGAATCCCTTGAAAACTTCGCTCGGGATCAAACCAGCGCGAAATCCATTTAAATGATCGGCGCCATGCGTCTTGTGCCGCAACCGAATTAGGCTGGGGCTGTACTTTACTCACAGACTTTTGCACAGGCTTCTTTTTAACTTTGAGGTCAGCGTCAGCAAAATCATGCTCTGCATCGGGATAGCTCACCTGATGAAATAAATCTTGCCCAGATTTTTCTCCCAATTTACGACAATATTCGGCTGTTGTTTTCTGCCCTTCCTCACCGACCAACAATAAGGTCGGCGCTGCAACGCGATACTTGCTTGACCCCAAAAATATCTGGCAGTTTGGATAAAAAGCGACGGCAGACTTCACGCCTGGATTGGCACGATTCATTAAAGAAAGAACCGTCGAGGCACCTTCTGCCCAGCCAATCACAGCGACTCGATTGGCATCGACTTCATTACGAGCCTTAAGCCATGCAATTGCGATCTGAGCATCATTGGCTCGCAAGCCAATATTTCTCTTATTTGGGCGACGGAGACAACCTTTACGCACACCTTTTGGCCCTTCCAGATCCAGCATAAACACGCCAAATCCCATTTCCTGCAACAACGACGCCATTTTCATTGTTCGATCGTAACTGGGCACTTGTTCTTGAGATAGGCGATGGCAACCATGCAATAGCAAAACAGCGGGCGCGATCACTTTATCTGACGCCATATATAGGCCCGACAAGCTCACCGAACCTGAATTGATGGTCACCGATTTAGCCGAGACCTGTGCCGTCAGCACGGTCACTAAAATACACAGCAAGAATTTCATTTAAGCTATCAGCCGAAAGGCAAAAGGATATCGATAAAACAAGCCTTTACTAGCGCTCAAAGCCGCCAAAATACAACAAACTACATTCATTAGGTAAAGTAGACCCGCCAAAATCCAGCCTATCAACGGGATCCAGGCCAGTACGCAGCTTAAAAGCAATAGCGTTATCGACCAATTTAATGCTTCCGTCCCCGCAGATAAAATAAACTCATCCTCTTTTTTGCAAAAAACCGCAATGAGGCCAGGCAAAAAGCTAAGGAAAAGGGTTAGCACAAACACGAGTGTGGCTAAATTTTTAGCTTCAGTTGAAATGGTAAGGGATAAATCGACAGATGAGCGTGACATCAACGTATCAGGGGCAAAACATGGCATGCGACTTTACCACAGCAGTGATGATGAACAAAGTTCATCGAAGATAAAATGCCTGCAAATTTAGACTTTAGAAAAAGTTTAAACACTAAACGGAATATTCACTGGCAGAAACTCAATTTGTACACTAAACCAACTATGGGTCTAGTGCGCCGCAACATTTCTTTCCACGAGGTCAAGTATGAGCGATACCACTCAATATTCAATCGATCCGCGTGGGGTCGCAACAGTGACATTAAATCGACCTGAAGTGTGCAATGCGGTCGATGAAATCATGGTTGCCGAACTCACGGCTATCTTTACCGCATTGCGGCTGAATAGTGAAGTACGGATGCTGATTCTTGAGGCCAATGGCACTTGCTTTTGCAGTGGAAGCGATTTGAATTGGATGAAGCGTGGTTCCTTAGCGGATCCAAACCACAATTTCGAAGATGCACTTCGCTTTGCCCGATTGCTTAGCACACTCGACCGACTCCCCATTCCAACCATTGCTAGGGTCCATGGACTCGCTTTAGGCGTTGGGCTAGGACTGATTGCTTGTTGTGATTTAGCAATCTGCACTGAGGATGCGTGGTTCGCCATTCCAGAAACGCGGCTCGGCTTAATTCCTGCTGTGGTTGGGCCATATATTATTGGTCGTATTGGCAGCTCTGCTGCAAGACGTTATTTTCTAACCGCTGAAAAATTTAATGGCGCGACGGCATGTAAAATTGGCTTAGTGCATGAAAATGTACCAGACCTTGCCAACATGGATGAACAGATTGAATTATGGGTTAATGAAATCAGCCAAAACAGTCCACATGCCTTAGCAGCAGCAAAGCGCTTAATTACCTCTGTTGATCATCGACCGATTGATGACGCCATGATTTCAGACACCGCCCACCGCATTGCACACATTCGTACCCATGAGGAGGCTCAAGAAGGTGTCAATGCCTATCTTGAGCAACGCTCACCGTACTGGCTTGCAGCTACGGCGTCCTAATCCAAGGACGAGGCCGTGGTGGCACAGTTTGCGGCTCTTCCGATTCAGCGACGCTGAGCAGCCGTAAAGCCAGTTCTTGATGTAAATCTGTAGCTCTCGTGGGTAACAAGGTACTTTCTTTACGGGTGCTACTTGTACCTGAAAATTTTTGGCCTGAAGCCATATCGAAAATGTGAGACATTTTTTGCTCCTCCATCTATGGTGATACGCGTTGAGGAACCTTACAAAACTGAGCTTACATTTAGAATATCGGACCAATTGATTTAAAATGCAATCTTTTTTATAAAATAAAAAAACGGCAGCCATCAAGGCTGCCGTTTTTTACACCATAATCACACTATTGCGCTTTATTCACGCTCAAGTTGTACTTCACTTTTGTGTCTTTTTTGATTGCTTCGATAAAAGCAGTCATCTCAACTTGCCCATACATTTTCGCCAAATTTTCTTGCATCTTGAATTGATTTTCTGGCGACAATGCTGGAGCAGGTACCGTAGCACCCACTTTATAAATTGCAAAACCACGTCCAGGAACAGCAGAACCTACATACGCAGGAAGCTTAGC
>CAUPHX010000180.1:0-6752 GCA_963511125.1 uncultured Deefgea sp.
CAAACTAAATTGTATGTGAAAAAGCCCATCAAGTCGCAAAGACATTGAAGGGCTTTTGTATTTAGTCGTGTTTAATTCAACATTTTCAAGCTTATGCTTGCTGAATCCCAGCCAACAACCAGCGTGGATCGCTGCCCATTGGGCGCACAAAGTGCCAGATTTCACGGAAAGGCACCGGTGCGGCATGCAAGCTTTCGCTCACTCGGCCAGTAAACTCAACACTGGCAATCATACGACCCCCTTCGTTAACGGCTTCAAGCACATTCAAGTTCAGCTCAGGGAACTCAGCTACATCAGTGTTGCTGCCAATTTCATCCTTCAAATCAGCAAACAGCTCTGGCGTCATATAACGGCGCATTTCTTCGGCCTGTGCAGGTGAATTAAGCGATTGCATATGCATAAAGCTCGCACGTGCTTGACGCAAAAATGCAGCCACTTCAGTACCATCTGGTAAACGAGTTAGCGGGGCGCCCTGTTGCTGAGCAGCGGCACCGCCGCCAAATAAACCACCTGTTGCAGGAGCAGCACTACCTGCGCCTTCACCAATACGGAATGAGCGGTCTTGTTGAGTTGGCTGTTGCTGTGGAAATAATGGCGCTGGCGAAGCACCTGCATACGCCATACCATTGCTGTGCTGAGCCAATTGCGCTTGTTTACGACGACGCATCCACATCACACCACCCGCAGTCAAAGCACCGAGCAGCAACAGCGTACCCCAAGGCACACCGCCCTCACCCTGTGCAGCACCTGATGCATTATTTGAACCGAACATATAACCGAGCAATGACCCAGCCGCTAAGCCACCCAGTACGCCGCCCATCATGCCCATGCCGCCTGATTTTTTTTGTGCTGGCGCCATCGGTTGTTGTTGCGGTTGCTGCTGAACATTGTTGTTGCGTTGTGGTGCCGGCGCTGCTTGACGTTGCATACCGCCCGAGCGGCCGCCGCCCACTCGTTTTGCTTCCGCGATATTGGCCGCAAATAAAGTGGTACTCATCATCACAACCATCAAAGTTTTAGCAAAACGTGCCATGGTTAGTCCTTGTTAATTCGTTAACGTTATTATGCTTAGTGGGGTTGAAAGCCTAAAAGTTCAATAGCATAGCAAATATATCCACCCAAAATGACGCAGGCATTATGCTAGGTATTTGCCGCTAAACATTATCAATTAAAGCTCAGCAGCAAATACCCAAACCATCTTAACCGCGATGGCCACGTTCAATGGTCACACCGACTTTCGCCACATCCTGCAAAATGCCCAATTTGGTCACCGAAACTTTAATCCACGGGGCAGCAAAATCGTTCAAAACGATTTTGGCAATATGTTCCGCCAAGGCCTCAAGCAATAAGAATTGCTTTTCCGCCAAATCCTGCCGAATTTGCGTGACCACTTTGTCGTAATCAATGGTGTCGTTCAAATGATCCGACACACAGGCCCGTGCAGAAGGTAGGCCAATTTCTAAATCCAGCTCAACCACCTGCGGGCTAACACGTTCCCAGTCATACCAACCCAAAACGGTACTGGCACGTACTTGCTGCAAATAAATAATATCCATGAATGTTTTACCACCGACCCAAACAACTCAATCGATCCAACTCAATCGATGCAATTTGAGGACAAGGCCAGTTTAGCTTAGAATCGAAAGCCTTCGATTGTAGTGGAAATTTGAATGTCGCTGCTAATGACCTTATTGATTATCGCCGCCTATTTAATCGGCTCGCTATCTTTTGCTGTGATTGTGACCAAAACGATGGGCTTGGCTGACCCGCGAACTTATGGCTCGAATAATCCCGGAGCAACCAATGTGCTGCGCTCTGGCAATAAAAAAGCGGCTGCGCTGACGCTACTAGGTGATGCGCTAAAAGGATGGGTGGCCGTCTTTGCCGCACAACACATCGCGCCCCATATCGGACTGGGCGCTGCCGGTTCAGAAACCTATATCCAAGCCATTGCGGCCGTCGCGATCGCGGTGACGGTGGGTCATATGTGGCCGATTTTTTTCAAATTTAAAGGCGGTAAAGGCGTCGCAACAGCGGCAGGTGTTTTAATCGCACTAAATATAGGGCTAGGCTTGGCGACTTTGGCGATTTGGATTTTCGTGGCCAAAGTACTCAAAATTTCATCACTATCGGCCTTGATCGCTGCGGCGCTTTCACCCTTATTAACAGTATGGCTAATCCCCAACCAGCCAATTTACCTTGGCGCGGTGACGGTCATTGCGGTGCTGCTGATTCATCGCCACAAACAGAACATCATTGGCTTAATGAAGGGCAAAGAAGGCAAGATTGGCGGAAAGGTGTGAGGTGTTAGGTGTGAGGTGTGAGGTGTGAGGTGCAATACTAGTGGTATAGCCATGCAAGCAGCATTTCTCAATGCTTGCATGAATATACCACAACCCATCATTAACCTTGCTTGGTCGCCTCACGTACGATCCGTGATTTTTCACGTACCCACTCACGATCTTTCTCAGTTTGGCGCTTATCGTGTTGCTTTTTACCTTTGGCAAGGCCAATCTCAAGTTTGATAAATCCATTCTTCAGATGCATATTGACCGGCACGACGGTATAACCCGATCGATCTACTTTAATCGCCAATTTATCGATTTCGTTTTGCTTCAGCAAGAGCTTGCGCGTACGAACCACATCAGGCAGAACGTGCGACGACGCATTGAGCAACGGTGAAATATGGCAACCGAACAAATAAAAATCGCCATTTTTATGAATCACATAGGCTTCTTTAATTTGCACGCGCCCAGCGCGGATGGATTTCACTTCCCATCCTTCTAGCATAATGCCCGCCTCGAGTCTTTCTTCAATAAAGAAGTCGTGAAATGCCTTGCGATTATCAACGATAACCATGATATGCCTCCTGAACAGACAAGGATTCTAACATGCCAATGCCCAAGCCCACAGCTCAACGCATTCTTTGCCTTTATACCGGCGGCACCATAGGCTGTATTGCCACACCGCAAGGGCTAGCCCCTGCCAAAGGTGTATTGCAACAACCGCTAGCAGAGTTAATCGCCCGCTTGCCGCCCCATTCGGTTGAACTGACACTGCGTGAGTACCCAGAGCCGCTCGATTCATCCAGCATGCAGCCCAAAGACTGGCTACGTATCGCACAAGATATTCATGATGAATACAATGGGTTTGATGGCTTCATTGTATTGCAGGGCACCGATACACTGGCTTGGACTGCTGCTGCGCTGCATTGGCAGCTTTCACATATTGCCAAACCTGTGGTGATTACGGGCTCACAACGCCCATGGTTCCAAGCAGACAGTGATGCGCAGGCGAATGTTGAATTGGCACTTCGTGCCGCCGTAGGCCAACAAGCAGGCGTCATCGTTGCATTTGGTGGCCAGCTACTTCCTAGCTACGCGGTAAAAAAACTCGATGCCGATGCCGATTCCGCATTCGCCGCCCCAAATTGGCAAGGCACTTGGCCGAGCCTATCCAGTGAGGACTACGCCTTTCACCCCGTAAATCCAAATCTAAATATTTTGCCTATCAAGCTTTTTCCCGGCACAGAAGATTGGTTAGCTCAAAGCTTAAGTCATCATAAAATTGAAGGTATTGCCATAGAGACCTATGGCAGCGGTAACCCACCGAACCATACCCGACTACAAACAGTTTTATCTCATTTGGCCCAGCAAGGCACTTACTTCATCAACTGCACGCAATGTATTTGCGGCGAAGTCCGTCAAGGTCACTATGCGGCAGGCGATTTCATGCATCAAATCAATGCCTTGCCAGCAGGAAGAATGAGCATCGAAGCCGCCACAACATGGCTTTATACAACCATCAAAGACGATTCAACCCAAGATTGCCTCGCCAAGGCATGGCAATCGGCGCAGGGTGTGGTATAGTGGCGCCCTATCGTTGTTTTGCTGACGTTTTTGACGTTTGCCAAAGCACTCGACGGCGGGCCTCCCCGCATAGCTAGAAGGTGAACTTGGTCAGGTCCGGAAGGAAGCAGCCACAGCTTTTGATGCTAGTGCCGGGGGTCGGGCTCGCCACCTCCCCTCCCCAGATTGACCCCGCTACGATTTTTTACCTTACGGTGCAATCATTGACCGACATCAATGCAAGTTAACTCCCAATCCAGCATGATTCGTTTCGCAAGCTGATGCTTCGTGTATCTCCAGTGGTAATTGGGCGCCATTCCGCGTAAACCGTCGAATGGCGTTTTTTTCACCTTGAAACCCAGCGCACTCCCCTGCATAATCGCCCAAATCCTTTTTTGGCGCGCCACATGAAATTTCTTTTTGACCTATTTCCAATTTTGCTGTTTTTCGGCGCTTACATCTATACCGATGATATTTTTCTCGCAACGGGTGTCACCATCGCAGCGACATTTGCCCAAGTTGCTTATTGCTGGATCCGTCATCGTCACGTCGAGAAAATGCTCTGGATTAGCCTCGTTCTGATCACCGTCATGGGTGGCTTAACGATTATTTTCCACAATAAACAATTCATTATGTGGAAACCCACGGTACTGTATTGGTTGTTTAGTGTCGTCATTGTGGGCGCTTGGCATCTCAAACAAAATAACCTAATCGAAAAACTCATGGGTGGTTCGATGGATTTGCCGCGCCCAATCTGGACGCGTGTCATGTACGCTTGGGCCTTGTTTTTCCTCGTAATGGGCGCACTTAATATTTTCGTATTTAAATCTTTTGATGAAGCCATTTGGGTTAACTTCAAAGTATGGGGTACTTTAGTATTAACTTTGGTATTTGTCGTCGTGCAGAGCCTCTATCTGTCAAAACACATTTTGCCTGAAGACGCAGCAAAACCCTCAGAGCCGCAATAAGGATTTAGCATGCCTTTGTATGTCATTGTTGGAACAGACAAAGCGGACTCATTGACCGACCGTCTTGCCGCCCGCCCTGCGCATTTAGCGCGGATGGAAACCCTGAAATCAGAAGGCCGCTTAGTATTAGCAGGGCCTTTTCCTGCTATCGACAGTGTTGACCCTGGACCCGCGGGCTTCACTGGCAGCCTGATTGTGGCTGAATTTGCTTCGCTTGCGGATGCTGAAATCTGGGCCAAAGCTGATCCCTACGTTGTGAACGGGATTTTTACCGATGTAAAAGTAAAACCCTTCCGCCATGTACTACCTTAAGAGTCTGGTATTATGAGCATCGCCGATGAAATACGACTGCGTTTAACAGCACTGAACCCTGAAAATATCGATATTTTTGATGACAGTGCTTCCCACGCGGGTCATGCTGGCGCCGCCAGTGGTGGCGGTCACTTTGAAGTCACCATCGTTTCAGCTATATTTGCCGGAAAAAAAACGCTAGAGCGGCACCGTATGGTGTACCAGCCCTTAGCTGATTTGATTCCTACGCAAATACATGCCCTCAGTATTCGTGCGTTGACGCCGGATGAATTTTAAATAAGATGATTTTTAAATAAGTAATCGTGCAAAAGTTTTATGGCAAGGCCGTCAAGCCGCAGACAGTACAAAACGTACGGCAAGGCGAGACAACGATGCAAGAAAACTTTTGCTTATCGACTTAAACCACCTGCACCATAGAAAGGAATCTCTACATGTTTAAAGCAAATCGTTTGGCCTTAGCATTTGCCGCAGCCACACTTTCAACTGCTGCTTTCGCTGCACCTGCTGGCACCATCGCCACCGTGAATGGCGTTGCCATCCCTGCGGCCAAAGCAGACTTATTCGTAAAAGAAGTGACTGCACGTGGTCAACAAAAAGACACACCAGAATTACGCGCTCAAGTCAAAGATGAACTCATCAAAAATGAAGTCGTCTACCAAGAAGCGCTAAAAAAAGCGACTGACAAAAATCCAGACGTATTAACACAGCTCGAAATGCTGAGACAACGTGTAATTATTGGCGCGTACGTGAGCAACTACGTAAAAGCCAATCCAATCACCGATTCTGAACTACGTAAAGAATACGATAAAATCAAAGCCAATTTTGCGGGCAAAGAATACAAAGCACGCCATATTTTGGTAGCTACAGATGCAGAAGCGAAAGCCGTTGTTGCTGAATTGAAAAAAGGCAAAAAATTTGAAGATGTAGCGCAAGCTAAATCACTCGACAAAGGCAGCGCTGCCAAAGGTGGTGATTTAGGCTGGGCAAATCCAAATAGCTTCGTGAAAGAATTTGGTGGCGCATTGGCTGCATTGCCAAAAGGCAAAACCAGCGATCCAGTTAAAACTCAATTTGGTTTCCATATCATTAAATTAGATGACGTGCGTGAAGCCAAAGGCCCAAGTTTTGAAGAAGTGAAAGCAGAATTGGCACAGCAAATGCAAGGCAAACAAGTGCAAGAGATGGTTGAAGCTTTGGTGAAAAAAGCCAAAGTCGAGTAAGCATTCGATAAATAAAAAAACCGGATCATTCACTGATCCGGTTTTTTTATTGGCGCTGTAACTTATTTTTTTGCTGGTGCGCTGGCTTTTACGGCTTTATCCGCCGTGCTGGCTTTGGCTGCTTTGTCCGCTTTTGCTGGCGGCATAGCGCTGGCTTTGGAAGCTTTATCTGCTTTTACAGGTGCAGCAGGCGCTGCCATTTTGCCGCCAACAGAAATTTCGCCTTTAATTTTTGCATAAGTACCTTCTTTAATCCCAGGCACTTTCATGATGTCTTCTGCTGATTTAAATGGACCATTTTTGGTACGATAATCAATAATATCCTTTGCTTTTGCTGGGCCAATACCCGTCAAAGACTCAAGCTGTGCTTGATTTGCAGTATTCAAATCCACCGCAGCAAAAGC
>CAUPHX010000181.1:0-6739 GCA_963511125.1 uncultured Deefgea sp.
TCGCGGATTGCGACTGTAAAGCTACGTGCCGTAGGCACTAAATCTACCGTTCATCGGCTACGTATCTTATGCCCTTGTCTTGCAAAATGTAAGCCTAATTACGCGAATTTTTCGCGATATTGTCAAAGCTCAATACCAACCAATCCACCAACACCCGCACCTTCGGTGCTAGGTAGCGATTCGGTGGGTAGAGCAAATACGCGGTGCCTTGGTAGGCGGTTTGGAGTTGCCAGTTGGGGAGGACTCGCGTGAGGCGTCCATCAGCCAGCGCCGCTTGGGCGGTGAAGAGCGGTAGGCTGGCGATGCCCCAGTCGTCCAGCGCAGCGGCGAGGCGGATTTCGGTGTGGTTGGCGATGAAACGCCCGCTCACGGCAACGCTGTGGCTGACCTCACCTTGGCGCAATACCCAGCGATTATCGTTGGCGTGTTCACCGAGATAAATACAATCATGCAGGGTAAGCTCCGCTGACGATTGTGGTACGCCGCGTTGCTGTAGATACCCGTTGGATGCCACCAAGACTTGCTCAATCGGCATCAGCGCTTTGGCGATCAGGCCTTCGGGCGGTTGGTCGGTGATGCGGATCGCTAGATCGATGTCTTCTTGCAGCAGGTCGGTGAGGCGGTCGGTGACGATGAGCTGCACATTCACCGCCGGATACTGGCGCAAAAACGCGCCGAGCAGCGGCTGAATCACTTGTTTGCTAAACGCCTTGGGCGCTGACAGCCGCACCAAGCCTTGCGGCGCAGCGCGCACATCGCTCACCGCAGCGGCGGCGCGGGCGGCTGCCAGCATGTCGGCCGCGTGTTGCGCGATGGACTGCCCCGCTTCCGACAGCCGCAGTGTGCGCGTGGTGCGGACAAATAATTGCACCTTCAGCGCAGCCTCTAGCCGCGAGATTTGTCGGCTCACGCTCGATGGCGTGCAGTTCAGCCCCCGCGCAGCCGCCGAAAAACTCCCGCTTTCTACCACTTTAACCAGCACCGCCAAATCGGGCAGCAAGGCTAACAATCGATCATTCGTGCTCATGACGCATAAGTCCTATGTCTGTGAGGTGGATTATCATTTTCTGAGTATAAATCGATAATGACGTTGTTGTGTTTTATGCGCCTGCGGTGTGGCGTCGCTTAGCCGCTTGCGGCTTAGCAAAGCCCACACCCTCAGGGTGCGTAGTTTTACAGTCGCAGTCGCGACGGGGACACACTTGCGTCGCCAAGAGTGGAAAGCCCCCCGTGTAAGTGCGACTCAATGAGTATTGATATTTAAACAAATCAAGAAACAAACAAATCTATCTCCTCGTCATTCCGGCGGACGCCGGAATCCAGCTGCAATGATGATTTTACCCGTGCTGTGGATACCGGCTTTCGCCGGTATGACGATCTGAATGAATGGTTTTGAGTTTGTATAGAGGCTTATGCTCGACGAGCGCGGCTTCGCAATTACACCTTTGTTGATTCACTACATTTGAGACCACCATGCGCCACCGCTTGCCGTTACCCGAATTGATGCTGTTTGCCGTTGCCCTTGTCTGGGGTTGTAGTTATGGCGTGGCGAAAATTGCGATTAATTTTTATCCAGTGCTGGGCTTTTTGGCTTTGCGCTTTGGGTTGACGTTTGCGCTGTTGCTGCCGAGTTTGCGGGATTTTCGTAGTGCCGAAGTACAAACCGCGCTGCGAATTGGCCTGCCGTTGGGATTAATTTTGCTGGCGATTTTCCTGTGCGAGACTTACGGTATCGCGCAAACGTCGGCGGCGAATGCGGCGTTTTTGATTTCGCTGTGCATCGTGCTGACGCCCTTGGTCGAATGGCTGCTGCTGAAACAACGCCCTGACAGTTTCACTTTCGCTGCCGCGCTGGTGGCGATGCTGGGCGCAGCGTTGCTGAGCAGTAATTTGAATGCGGCGTTCAATTTGGGTGATGGTTTGATATTGGCGGCGGCGCTGTTGCGCGCAGTGATGATGGTGGAAACCAAACGCCGCTGCGCTGGCCAAGCTTTATCCACATTGGCGCTGACTGCGGTGCAATCGGGCGTGTTGATGCTCGGCTGCTTGCTGCTCGCGATGCTGACGCCGAGCGGCCTGCCTGCGCTACCTACATCGCCGACATTTTGGCTGGCGACGATGTTCTTAGTGCTGTTTTGCACGCTGTTTGCTTTTTTCGCGCAAAACTATGCGATTCGCCGCAGTACGCCATCTCGCGTTGCATTGCTGCTTGGCACCGAGCCGGTGTTTGGCGCTTTATTTGCGGCGCTGATCTTGGGTGAAGCATTAAGCGCGAATGTGATCTTCGGTGGCGCGCTGATTGTGTTGGCTTCGCTGGCGGCGAGTCTGCAAGTCACAGGCACTAGACGTGAAGCAATGCGCGAAGCGGTTTGAAACTCAAACGGTGATTGCGGAAGGCCTAAATTGACATTGTCAGTCAAGCTCTATACATTTTGCTGACATTTTACGCCGCTATTCTCACCGTCTCGCCCTTTTTGGAGTTGCCCATGTTTTCCGCCTTTCAGCCGCAAGCTGCACAAATTGTTCGCTCTTGGTCTTTAGAAGAAAAGGTGGGGCAGCTGTTTATTCTGGCGTTTCCCGGCTCCGATGCAGCTGCGGCGCGGCCTTTGATTGAGCGTTACAACTTGGGCGGCTGCTATCTGAGCCAAGATAATGCGACGACTTTTGATGAGGCGCGCGCATTGACGCAAGCGATGGCAGAAATCGTTAATCAACGTGCTAATGCGGTGCCGCTGCTGCTCGGCGTCGATCAAGAAGGTGCGTGGAGCGTACTCACGCCAGAATCGACCACCGGTCCCGGCAATTTGGCGCTCGGTAGCGCGAATCAAACTGAACTCACCGCGGCGATGTATCAAGTGTTTGGCCAAGAAATGCGCTCAGCGGGGTTTAACTGCGTGCTCGGCCCGTGTGCCGATGTGAATTTGCAGCCTAATTCGCCGATCATCGATACACGAGCGTTTGGCGAAACGCCAAGCCAAGTCGCGGCGCAAGTTGCTGCGGCGGTGAACGGCGCGCATCAGGGCGGCATCGTCGCTTGCGCCAAACATTTCCCCGGCCACGGCGACACCACGGGCGACACGCACCGCGAGATTCCGCAGGTGAATAAATCGCTGGCGACCTTGCTGGTGGAAGATTTAGCGCCGTTTCAAGCCGCGATTGATGCAGGCGTCGAGCTGATTATGACCTCGCATATTTGTTATCCACAGATTGATCCACAGTACCCAGCCACCTTGTCGAAAGCGATTTTGCAAAACGTGCTGCGTGGTAAGCTGGGATTTAAAGGGATTGTGATTTCAGACAGTATGAATATGGGCGCAATTCGCCGTAATTTCGCGCCTGTTGACGCCGCTATCACTGCATTTCACGCTGGTATCGATATGATGATGCTATCGGAAGAGCATTACGATCACAACCCGAATTACCTCGACAATCAAATCGCGATGATCGAAGCGATTGTCGCTGCGGTGAACGATGGCCGTATGGCAGAGGCCGAAATCAACGCGATTGCCGAACGCGTAGTAGCATTCAAACTCGCGCGCCTTGTACCTATGCCGCTGTATCAAGATTTTGATTTGGCCGCGCATCGCGAAATTGAAGCCGCAGCAGCGAGCGCAGCGGTGAAAATCCTGCGCGATGAAGCGGGCAATTTACCGCTGCAAGACGATCAACAAATCATCGTCATCCAAACCACGCCGATGGACGACTACGCCAATCTGATCAACCCGCGCGGTATCGGCCCGAATCAGGAAATCCCGGCGTTTGAATATTTTGCCGCTGAGCTGTCGCTGCACGTTCCCGAAGGGCAATTGCATTGCCTTGATTACGAAGCGGCGCAGGAGTTTCTCAACGAAGTACCACTCAATTCGCGCCAGCGCATTTTGGCCGTGACCGAAAATTATCCACTGCCCGGCGAAGACTTTGCGCAAGCGGCTTCGAAAGCTTTTGTTGCGCAACTGACTGCCAAATTTGGCGAGCAATTGATTTTGGTCGCGCTACGCAACGGCTACGACGCAGCGCCCGAAGGTACCAGCCACGTTTGTGCCTACAGCAGCCGAGAATGCAGCGCCCGCGCCGCAGCGCAAGCGTGTTTGGCTTAATCACTCATTGGAAAAAACATGAAACAACTGAACAGCGACTATTTGGAACAATGCCGCCAAGCTTTGCAGCAAGAGCAAACCGCCAGCTTGGCTGCCAGTAATAATTGGGCGCATGTAGATCGGCCCAAAGTGCATGCCGATTGGGATGCGCTGTATAAAAAATTAAGCCAACACATCGGCGTTAGCGATACTAATGATGCGGCGGTGCAAAGCTTGATGGACGAGCATTTTGCCATTGCGACTCGCTTTTATACGCCATCGAAATTGGCCTACATCGGCATGGGGATTTTTTACCGCGAAAATGCTGATATGGCCACTTTTCACAATGCCTATCATCCGGAAATGGTGAACTATTTAGGCGATTCGATGGTGGTGTATGCGGGGCAGAATTTGTAATTGAGGCGCATGATGGTTGCGACAGCGACTGAGTCTACTGACACAACCATCAAACTGCAGTTAATGAGCCAAACTAATTAATATCCCACTGTAAATCGTTGACGCTCATGCTGTGGCTGCTCTAATTCATTGATCATCGCCACGGCATAATCTTCCACCGAAATATGGCTATTGCCTGCCGCATCGACCAGCAATTGGTCGCTACCGAGGCGGAACTTATTTGTGCGTTGGCCTGGGGCGATCATGGCTGATGGGCTGAGCATCGTCCAATTCAGGCTGCTTTCTTGGCGCAGCAAATTCAAGGCTTGGCGCGCACCTTCGGCAGAGGCTTTGTATTCTGCGGGGAAGTTCGGTGTGTCGATCACTTGCACGCCCGGTGCAACTTCAAGCGAACCAGCTCCACCAACCACCAATAAACGCGGCGCGGCGGCCATTTTGGCGGCTTGAATAATGTTGGTGATCCCCGCAACGTAATAGCCCAAAGTATCGGCATTCGCGTGGCCGCTAAATGCGCTAATCACTGCATCAAAACCTTGCAATTGCGTCGTTAGTTGGTCGAGGTTTTGGACGTCCGTCGCAACGGCGAGCAGATTATCGGCAGGGGCGAGTTTTTCTGGGTGAGCGGCAAACGCCGTTACGTGGTGGCCACGGCTGAGTGCTTCTGCGAGTAAAGCAGAACCAATAAAACCAGTAGCGCCGATCAATGCGATTTTCATTTGAGATGTCCTTAAAGTGATTGAATGTGAATCGAGTGAGTGCAGTTTGCCTGTGTTTATTGACGCGATAAACAGCGGAATTCATAATTCATTGTTTTGAAATTCTTAACAATACCCTGTTAGCGAGTTGCAGCTATGTCTACCCTAGATCAGATTGATCTCAATGCTTTGCGCATTTTTAATGCCGTGGTCGAAGCGAAAAGCTTTACTGCGGCGGCGGATCGTTTGGGGGTCGCTAAGGCCAAAGTGAGCTTGCAAATTAGCCGGCTAGAGCGACAACTGGGTATCGCACTGTTTACGCGGACAACGCGGCAAGTCAATCTGACCGCTGCAGGGCGCACGCTGCATGAGCAAAGCCAGCCACTCTTGAATAGTTTGCACGACGCATTGACACAGGTTGGCAGTGAACAAGGCGAATTGACGGGGCAGCTACGAATTTCGGCGAGCTTGGCGCATGCCAGTCTTTCGGTTGCGCCCGCACTGACGCAATTTGCAGCGCGGCATCCGCAGTTAAGGATTGATTTGCGCACTGCAGATCGCGTGAGCGACCAAGTCGCCGATGGGATTGATTTATCGTTTCGCGTCGGCTGGCTCAAAGACTCGTCGCAGCGGGCGATTCAGTTGGGTGAATTCGCGCAATATATCGTGGCCGCACCGAGCTATTTGCAGCAATACGGCACGCCGCAGCAACCAAACGATTTAATCGAGCACGCGTGGGTGGCTTTGTCGCTATTACCTACACCACTGACGTGGAAACTCAGTGATGCGGCAGGCAACACGCAAACGGTGCATATGAAATCGCGGCTGCAAGTGGATTCACCGAATGCCTTGCTGGCTTTGCTGGAGTATGGCGCAGGCATCTCGGTAATGGACGAGATGAGTTCGCAAGCGGCGCTTCAGAGCGGAAAATTAGTGCGAGTCCTTGCAGATTGGGCTTTGCCCAATGGCGGCATTTACGCAGTCTTCCCGCCGGGGCGGCACGTGCCCGCCAAAGTACGCGCTTTTGTTGATTTTTATCGTGACTTTATTCGCTTGCCCTAAGTGGCTTTTTCGCACAAGCTACTTGCATTTTCACGCCCTCAATTCATAAGGCAAGCATTCTCTGAGCTTGCCCATAAAACATTTTCACGAGCATTGACGCTCATTCATCGATGAAGGAAACATTGTGGATCGTAAAGAAATTATTGCGCTGATGAAAAGCCAAAGCACTTGGCGTTTGTATTTTTTTAGTCTGTTTAGCCTTGGCATTTACACGGCATTTTATATTCAGCAGCAAAGCCAAAAGCTAGCGCATATTCCCAATGTTCAGCCCATTTCGAACAATTTCATCAGTAGCACCATCGCCGCGTATGGACTCAGTGCTGCGCTAACCCTTGCTTCGTTTTTTGTACCGCCTGAGCATACTTTGGGTTTAACCAGTACTGTGTTTGCGCTGATTAGCAATGTGATGGCTTTGTTGTGGTCGTTGCAAATGCGCAGTCGCTTGAATACGGCATTAGCGCTCACGCCCGAATATGCCGATTGGTTTCA
>CAUPHX010000182.1:0-6675 GCA_963511125.1 uncultured Deefgea sp.
CGCATACAATAGCAAAACGTTTTGGTCTGATTAAAGGCGTCACTAAAGCTCCACCTGCAACACTAGGAACAGCATCGCTCAAAGCACAAGTGATTCACTTTGTGAACAAACCAATGCCGGGTGGACTACCAAAGAAAACCGCTCGCGCCTTGCTGGATGTCGAAGACAGCAATGTGGTGCCGGTGATTCGCGACCCGAAACGCTTGAATGAAGACACCGAAGCGGTGTTCTACTTCCCAGGCTGCGGTTCTGAGCGATTATTTAGCCAAGTGGGCTTAGCGACACAAGCCATGCTGTGGCACGTCGGTGCGACCACGGTGTTGCCACCAGGCTACCTGTGCTGTGGCTATCCGCAAACATCGAGCGGTCAGCAAGATAAGGGCGACAAAATCACGATGGATAACCGCGTGTTATTCCATCGCTTGGCCAATACGCTCAATTATCTCGATATCAAAACCGTCTTGGTTTCATGCGGTACGTGTATGGATCAACTGCAGAAATGTCGCTTTGAAGAAATTTTCCCTGGCTGCCGTTTACTTGATATTCATGAGTATCTGCTTGAGAAAGGCGTCAAGCTTGAAGGTGTGAGTGGTACCCAGTATATGTATCATGAACCATGCCATACGCCGATGAAAACGTACAAAGGTATCGACGTGGCTAATGAACTGATGGGCCAACGCGTAGATCTGAATGATCGTTGCTGCGGTGAGTCGGGTACTTTTGCGGTGGCACGTCCGGATATCTCAACGCAAGTTCGTTTCCGCAAGCAAGAAGAAATGGAAAAAGGCGCAGCCAAACTTCGGGCTGATTCGGGTAGCGATAAAACTCCAGTCAAAATCTTGACCTCTTGCCCTTCATGCATGCAAGGTTTAAGCCGTTACGATGATGATTCGGGCACGACGGCCGATTACATCGTCATCGAAATTGCCAAGAATGTCTTAGGCCCGAATTGGATGCCGGAATACGTCAAACAAGCTAGCAATGGCGGGATTGAGCGCGTGCTTTTGTAATATATTGTTAACCTTCACACAATAGGGTGCAGCTCATCGCTGCGCCCTATTTTTTTGCCCGCAATAGCGTTTATAATCAAACTATAAATTAGTATTCATTAACGGAAAAACTCATGTCGCTCGACTGCCCCCTTTGCACTACCGTTGGTGGCGAATTAATTTGGCAAAATGATTTTGCGAGGGTTATTTTTGCTGATGAAGCTGCGTACCCAGGATTCTGCCGCGTGGTCTTAAAACAGCATATTGCTGAAATGACGGATTTAAGTGCGAACGAGCGCATTGAATTGATGAATATTGTTTGGGCCGTTGAAGCGGTCATCAGAGCAACACTCAAGCCCCACAAAATTAACTTAGCCTGTTTGGGCAATATGGTGCCGCATTTGCACTGGCATATTATTCCGCGCTGGACTGATGACCCGCACTTTCCCGCGCCAATTTGGGCAACTCCCGATCGTCAAACCAGCCATGCAGTGAGTGACGCCGCATTATTGCAACTGAAACAACAACTCGCACAGCTACAGCCATGAGCATTGATCTACTTCGGCAGCGTTTGCCCGCCATTTCAGGCACAAAATCACCGCCATTTCAAGACGCGCGCTCTGCGCGAGACTGGCTTAAATTATTGCCACTGATTAATGTCCCCGTTGCCCATGCCGAAATGCTCACGGCCGTTGAGGAACTCAATTGCAGTAATATTTCTGGCTTAGATAGTTTGAAAATTATCGAGCAATTTCGAGAATCAGTGCATGTGTTACAAGAAGGCTTACTGAGCCGCTACACCCAAAAAGCAATTCCGCTTGCTGAAATCGAATTGCAAGCTTGGCAAAATGCCCGACAACTCTGGCAAGCGATTGAAAATGCCTATGCACGTTGCTGGCATGCCGCACTATCTGGGCAAGCTGATGTCGCGGAGTTTATGCCGCTCTTGGCCGAGCGCACTTTGTATTACAGCTTAAAAGTAAATACGGTGTATTTCCTCATTCATACCGCTATTTCTGCCGAGCAATGGGCGCAACAGTTTAATTATTACCAACTTGCTCACAGCTTAGGTGTGGCACAAAAGAAAGCGAAAGACAGCCTCATCAGCATCGGCGGCACTGCCACGCCTGAGCATATTTTTATTCATAGTTTATTACTGAATGCAGCCAATCCATTCCAATATAATTTACGAAATTTATTATGGATTAGTGAATGCCTCGAGGTTTTTGCGAGCCGCTGTGCACTTGAGCATATTGCAGAAACGCTACCCAATCGTCCTGCGTTAATCATCGACTTTGAGACGCCAAGTACGCCTGAGCGCTTAGAACGAACATCAAAAGACAGCCAAATGGCGATCAGTACTTTGATGCTTGCTCAAGCGCTAAGTAAACGGATTAAATTGCTGCGTAATGGCGAAATGCCAGAGAAAATTGGCCTAGGCACATCACTCAGCCCACAAGCTGCCGAGTCGCTACTCACTGATTTGTTTCGTCAATGGTGCGATCACCCCGTAGAGCGTAGCCATCCGCGACGCGAAACCCAAAACCCTGTCGCGGTTGGCTTTGGCCTAACTAATTTGCATCGCTGGATGGCGGAAGGTCGCTTTGCCCCTGCGCCACAAGATGAATCGCAATTGAGCAGCGAAGAATTAATGCAAATTCGTTTGTTCGGCCAAACCAGCGCGATGAATGCCCCTATCGTGCTGCCGCAGGTGATCACCAATCCATGGCAAACCATCGATGAGACCGCCACAGGATTACGCCTGCAGCGCACCCACGATGGCGAAAAAATTAGTTTGCAACAACTGCTGATCATTAAAGATCAGCAACAGTTTTTCATTGGAAGTATTCGCTGGCTCTGTGAGCATGACAATGATTTACAAATCGGTGTCAAACTTTTGCCCGGACAAGCTCAGGCTGCGACTATTCGCGCCCAAGATGCTGCACGATTTGGTCAAACGGATCACACCGAAGTACTGCTAATACCTGCAATAGTTGCGTTACAAGTACCCAATACGCTGATACTTCCGGCGGGGTGGTTTCGCCAAGGAAGACTGCTGGAGTTATGGGATGGTCATCGAAAAACCCGAATTCGCTTAGTGAGTATTTTAAGTCGAGGGTTTGATTTTGAACGAATTCACTTTGTCGCATCTGGCGGAATGAATCAATAAAAAAACTACGTATTGCTCTACATCTCATATTTAAAAATGGCTACAGAGTAATACCTAGCACTTTAACTTCTCTAATAATTGCGCAATGTCGACAGCATCACATTGAGCGGGTTCAAGAAAGCGCTCGGCATATTCAAGCCAAACTTTTTCCCGCAAAAAGACCTCGAGCAAATCTTTATCAACATGCTGCTCACACGCCATACGCGTTAAAATCCCTAAAGTCACCGACAACTTCATCCCTTCTTTATACGGTCGATCACGAGCAGTTAAGGCTTCAAACACATCCGCAATCCCCATAATGCGCGCTTGCACGCTCATTTGCTCGCGCGTTAAGCCTTTTGGATAACCTTTGCCATCCATCCGTTCATGGTGACCACCGGCATATTCCGGTACATTCAATAAATGATTTGGCCAAGGTAAAGCTTCAAGCATTTGAATGGTGACTTCAATATGATGATTAATAATTTTTCGTTCTGCTGATGTTAAAGTACCCTTTCGAATGGACAGATTTTCAGCTTCATCTTTCGTCAAAAAGGCTTGTAACTCACCTTCGGCAGGCTGCCATTGTCGCGCGGCGATCTGTTCAATTCGAGCGACATCCGCATCACTCATCATTTCCCCCCCCAAATTGGATTGGCGAATAAAAACCCGATCTGCTAATAATAATTCGCGCTCCGCCTGATACTGCATCATGTCGATTTCACCACGGAGATGGGCGATTTCCACATCCCTAAGCAATACCTCAAATCGAGTATCGATTAAATCAATTCGATCTGAAATCGTCTGTAATTTCGTCGCTTTATCCACCACATGCACCGGCGTGGTAATTTTGCCGCAGTCATGCAGCAACCCTGCAATTTTTAGCTCGTATCGATCGCGATCAGTCAGAGAAAACTCAGCCAACGTCCCCGTTGTTGTACGATTTACGGCCTCTGCAAGCATCATCGTTAATGCCGGGACTCGCTGACAGTGTCCACCGGTATAGGGCGATTTATCATCAATCGCCAGATTGATTAAATTGATAAAACCCTCAAACAATTGCTGTAAAGAATTAATGAGTGTTCGATTAGTCACCGCAATTGCCGCTTGTGAAGCCAACGATTCAACCAAGTGTTGGTCACTTGTTGAAAAAGCGATAATCTCTTGCTGCGGCGTCGTGGCATTAATCAGCTGTAGTGCTCCGATGACTTCACCTTCATGGTCGCGCATCGGCACAGAGAGAAATGACTTCGAATAATAGCCGGTACTTTGATCAAAACGCCGCGTACCCGAAAAGTCATACTCATCATCGGTTGCATAGGCATCTGGGATATTAATGGTTTTATTTTGATTAATTGCACAAGCGACGACATTGGCTAAGTTCGGCGAGCCATCTGCATTGACTAAGGGTATGCTCGGCAAGCTAATGGGTACGCCACTCGTGCCGCCCATCGCCACACCTAATGAGGTGTTCAGCACAATTTCAAAATGCAATTGCTGATCGCGAATCAGATAGAGCGTTCCGGCATCGGCTTGCACCAAATCGGTGGCAGCCACCAAAATACTCTCCACCAACCGGTGGATATGGGTTTCACCAGAGAGCGCGATCCCGATTGAATTTAATTTTTCAAGTCGCTCGTGTAGCTCGGCATAATCCATGATATTCCCCCGGTAGCTTATTTAATGCAGACCGCTCTAATCTGGGCCATATCAGTAATACCCTGCATTACTTTCTCAATACCATCTTGCTTTAAAGTTCGCATTCCTTCCTGCAAGGCACAGGACAAGAGCTCTGCAACTCGAGCGTGTTCTTGAATTAATTTTTTTGCCGCATCAGTGCCGACCATTAATTCATGTAAACCAACTCGACCTTTGTAGCCGGTGTTATGGCACTCCGCGCAACCTACCGCTCGATACAAGCGATATTTACCTTGCCCATCTGCAAAGCTTGTTTGCCACTCTTGGCGTAAGGCCGAAAATTCGCCACTCGGATTAGCCTGCCAAGCGGTGGTATTTCTTAATTCATCCGCGTATTCATTCAACATTTGCTCAATTTCGTTAACATCGGGCTCATATACTTCGCGGCACTTCGAACACAAGCGGCGCGCCAAGCGCTGCGCCAAAATCCCCAACAAAGCGTCAGAGAAATTAAATGGATCCATCCCCATATCCAACAACCGAATAATCGACTCAGGGGCACTATTGGTGTGTAAGGTAGAGAGCACTAAATGCCCTGTTAACGAGGCCTCAACGCCCATGCCCGTCGTTTCAAGGTCACGCATTTCGCCAACCATAATCACATCAGGGTCGGCGCGCAAAAAGGAGCGCATCACCGTCGCAAACGTTAGGCCAGCCTTCACATTCACTTGAACTTGGCGCAAGCCTTTTTGCGTAATTTCGACGGGATCTTCGGCGGTCCAAATCTTAGTTTCTGGCCGATTCAGATATTTGAGTACCGAATGCAAAGTCGTTGTTTTACCAGAGCCTGTGGGGCCGCAAACAAAGAACAAACCATACGGTTTGGCAATCACCGTTTTCAAACGATCCAAGTTTCGTGCTGACAAGGCCAGTTTATCCAGTGGCAATGGCTCCCCTGCCGCCAAAATCCGCATCACGACGTCTTCCATGCCACCCGCAGTAGGAATCGTTGCCACCCGTAATTCGATATCTAAATTCGGCGCATACTTTTTCATTTTAATCTTGCCGTCTTGCGGCTTGCGCCGCTCGCTGATATCAAGATCGCACATGATTTTTATCCGCGTGACTAGCGGATTTCGGTAAGCAGAAGGGACTTCACGGTACTGCAGCAAGTCACCATCGCGCCGAAAACGAATTTGCGTTTTCGCGGCGCCGGGATATGGCTCAATATGAATATCAGAAGCCCCTTGGCGGTGCGCATCGGCAATGATTTGATTGACCAATTTGACCACTTCATTATCTTGCGCAGCAGTCACTTCTTCAATACTTAAGCTTTGTGATTCATCTTCTTCATCCATCGATCCCAACAACACATCGATACTGCCATCGGCCAGCGCACCAAAGAACTGATCAACAGTGCGAATAAACTCTTGTCGTGTCGTGATTTTAATCTGTAATTTTTTATCAGCAAAAAGCTGACTCGCTTGACTTAAGCGAAGGCGTTCTGGGTCAGTAGTTAGAATTAATACCCCCTCATTCGCGTCATCAATTGGCAACCACTGCTGCTCAACGGCATAGTCGCGCTTGATATGCTTGAGCAAATCGAGTGGTTTAATACGATCACTGACATATGGCTCATAGGGGTGGCCGTAAAATGCCGCTAATGAAGCACCAATTTGTTCTGCAGTCACGCTAAAGCCAACTTGCAAGACTTGTTCAATATCCTGCTGCAGTTTTTGTGACTCTTTTAACGCGACTTGCCAAGCCGCTGGCGACAAGATGCCATTCACGATGAGTTGTTGATATTTATGCTGCGGAATAAAGGGATAAGCAGAGGACTTACGTTGCTTAAGTGCAACCGCTAGCGTTTTGGCGAGCAGCTGAGCGCCATCGCATAAA
>CAUPHX010000183.1:0-6644 GCA_963511125.1 uncultured Deefgea sp.
ATCGCCTTCATCCAAAAAAGCTTCAGCTGAGGGGTAGGTCAGCACAGGGCAATCGTGCGTTTCGAGCAATAAACCGAGCGAATCACGCACGGCCTCATCGTCATCAATCACCGCGACGGTACGAATCGGTGCAGCAGCAGGCGTAACAGCTTTCATAAGGTTTCCTCGTTGGTATTAAAGGGCAGACGGAAACGCATTTGCGTACCGCCTTCCGGATTCGGTTCGGCCCATAGATGGCCACGATGCTGCTCGATGACCGAGCGACAAATATTTAATCCCATGCCCATTCCTTCAGACTTGGTGGTATAAAACGGCTGGAACAATTGCGCCGGATCAGCCAAGCCGCTACCGTGATCAACCACCGTCACTTGGAGCATCTCATCGAGTACGGCGGCACGGACGATAATTTTTCGACGCGCGACCGGCGTATCGCTCATGGCTTCGAGACCATTTTTAATTAAATTTAATAGCACCTGCTCTAACATCACCGCATCACCATAAAAGCGCGGTAAATCAGCCGGCAACTCCAGCACGATGCTGGCTTTTAGTTTATGCGCTGTTGGGCCTAATAGCTGTAAAGGCACACTAATCAATTCATGTAATTCGCACACTTCACGCCTTGGCGCACGTTTCACGACAAACTGCCGTATCCCACGAATAATCTGGCCCGCACGCCTGGCTTGAGCGGTCATCTTAACCAAGGTTTCTTGCACTTTGCCAATCGGTGGGTTGGGTTTATAGAGCATCGTTTCACACGCGGCGCTATAGCTAGCAATCGCTGCCAAAGGTTGATTCAGCTCATGGGCCAAACTCGATGCCAACTCGCCCATATTCACCAGCCGCGCGGTATGCTGCACCATATCATTGCGAGTTCGCTCAAGGTCTTGCGCTTGCTGTCTTGCCGTAATGTCAGTACAAATTTCCAACATTGCGCTACGATTCCCAACCCAATCCACGATGCGCTGTTCGATTTGATACAGTCGCCCTGTGATGGCATCGACCGCTTCAAAAATCCCTTCCTCGATCAGCAATGGTGAGCGCCATTGCAATAGACAATACGCTTCAGCATTTTTTGGGATCTGAAACGTATTGTTATGATGGCGATTTCGGTACAGCATCAACCCCGTTTCTAAATCACTGACCGACACCGCGACTTCTAAACCCGCCAACACCGTCCGCAATTGCTGCCGCGAGCTGGCCAAGGCTTCGCGTTCTTGTTTTAGCTCAGTAATGTCATACATCGAAGCCATCCAACCCCGATGCTGCCCTTGACTATCGACTAACTTAGACGAGTAGAGCCGCACATCAAATCGCTCACCGTCATTACGCATAAATCGCAATTCAAAGCCATTGGCGGGGCAATCGCCGAGCAAAATCGATTGATACGCTCGAGCGCACTCGTCGATGCATTCAGGTGGCCAAAATGGCATCGGCGGCTTAGCGCCGACCAACTCCGCTTCCGACCAGCCGACCATATCGGCAAACGCGCGATTCACATAGCTGAGCTTGCCGTCGGTATCCATCGCGCGTAGACCAGTCACCAATGAATTTTCCATCGCCGAGCGAAATAAAATTTCATCGCGCAGTGCTGATTCAGCCCGTTGCCGTTCGCGCATCCGCTGGCGCAACATGGTTAACGCCCAAACCAACAACAAGAGCAAAGCTGAAATCAAGCCCACCAGCCAAAAATTAGCGGGTTTAGTCACTGGATCTACCGCCTTGGCCAGCAAACGCAAACTTTGCTGCGAAACACCACCAAACGGCACTTCGCGAATATCAGCGCCCGTCAAGCGCGCGTGATAACGATTCGGAGCAATCACTTGGTTATTACTATCGACCAACTGCAATTGATAACGCTGCACCATCCACCACGGCACGCGCTGTAATAATAAGACCGACAAGTCATACACCGCCAACACCGCGCCTTGATATTCGGTTTGATGGAAAAACGGCACCACATGCACCATTTGTGGTGAATTGCGCCAAATCACGTTGCTGACCATCGGATAGCCCAAGGTCGCCGCGCCATCGACCACCTCGGCCAGCAGAGAATCATTCAGCGACACCAAACTATCAGGGCGATGTACAAAATTAGGAAAACCATCCCCGCGCTCACCCTGCGCATTCACCCATTCAATTGAGATAATTTCTGGGCTGGACTTCACCAAACTTTCGGCGCGCACCCGAAAATCAGCCTGAGCAAAACTATCGGAGGCCAAACCATAGGCGAGGTTTTCCAGTACGTTTTGATTGCTTTGCAAGCGGCCACGGATTTCTTGCTCTTGCCAGAGCAAATCTTGCGCCATCGTCGCTTCGCGCTGAAACACATCACGCCGATAATCTTGCCATGCGTACAACACGGTCGCGGTGAGTAAGGACGCAATTGCCAAATAAGCCAAAGCCCACGGCCAATTGCGTTGGATTTTCTTTTGCCAATGTAGTGGCATACTTTGCCAACAATTCGCCCCAAAATGCCATTTTTTCATAGTAAGAGCATACGATAAAGTCCCTAAAATACCCCATACAGTAATACCCAGACGGCAGAAAAACAAAAACCCCGCTTCATTGAGCAGGGTTTTTGAGTTTTTTGTGCAAAAACGCGTTCAATCGAACTTGGGCACGGCGGCTAAACTTGCGGTGAGCAAGGCCCAAAATTGCGCCACCGACGCCACCTCGACGCGTTCATCGGGCGAATGTGCGCCACGAATCGTTGGACCAAACGACACCATTTCGATCTGTGGATACGCCTTGCCAATCAAGCCACATTCCAAGCCAGCATGGATCACTTTCACCAACGGTGCTTCGCCATGCAAAGCCTGATAAGTCTGCTGCAACAGCTGCAAGGCGCGTGATTGTAAATTCGGCGCCCAACCCGGATACGCACCACTACTTTCAACCGAGAAACCAGCCAGTCGCGATACTGCGCGTATCGTTTGTGTCAATTCGGCAACCCCAAAGTCAGTCAAAGATCGCACCATCAGCACCGACTCAAAACGTCGTCCATCAAACTGCACCACGCCCAAATTATTCGAGCTTTCCACCACGCCCGCCACTTCATTACTCCAGCGGCGAATACCATGTGGCAAAGCCAATATTAAATTGACCACTTTGGCGCTGTCCGCCGCGTTCAGAACTTGCTCGGCCTGCTGCTCAGAAATCTGCAGGTCGATGTGTTGCTCAACAGCACTCAATGCCATTTTCCATTCGGCTAAACACTGTTCTGCCAACGCAGAAAATTTAGCGGCATCGCAAGCTGGAATCGCGACGCGAGCAAAGGCTTCGCGCGGCAAGGCATTGCGCAATGAACCACCGCGCAAGCTGACCACACGCAAATCGAACTGAGGTATTGCCTTGAACAAGAATCCAGCCAATAGCTTGATCGCATTACCCCGTTCAAGATGTATATCAACACCTGAATGGCCGCCCTTCAAACCGGTAATCGCAATCTCACGCACGACCCAGCCTGCAGGCAAGTTTTCTGGATTGAGGGTCTGGCTGACCGTCACATCGACGCCACCCGCACAACCGACATACAACTCGCCCCAGTCTTCGGTATCCAAATTAAACAGCAACTCACCTTGCAGCCAATTCGCTTGCAAGCCTTTAGCGCCGGTCATGCCCGACTCTTCATCAATCGTCAGCAAGACTTCCAGCGGGCCATGCGCGAGATCGTCACTTTCCAGAATCGCCAACGCAGCAGCAACGCCAATGCCATTATCAGCCCCCAAGGTCGTCCCATCGGCATGCATCCAACCGTCTGCGATATAGGTTTTAATTGGATCAACTAAAAAATCATGCTGCGTCGCTTCGTTTTTCAGCGCCACCATATCTAAATGGCCTTGCAGCACCACGCCCAGACTATCTTCCATGCCTTTAGTCGCAGGCTTACGAATCAATAAATTACCCACCGCATCCAGCTCATTGGCCAAACCCAAACCATCGGCCCATGCCTGAATATGCGCGCGCAGCGCCGCTTCGTGATGCGAGGGGCGCGGAAAAGCACACAACACAGAAAAATGCTGCCACAACAGACTCGGCACTATATGTCGACAATTCATAAAACCTCTAAGCTCATTTCTTCTGCGCCAATCTACGGGAATTTACTCATTTTGGCTGCGAAATTGTAAGCACTTGGTCTTTTTACACAGCTAGAGCATTCCCTTATACGCCAGCAAATGCTGCACTGCAATATTTTGAAACATCGAAGTATATCTTTCTACATCAGGCTAGAAAACAAATAGCACCGTATACCTTGCAAGTCGCTCAATTCTTACCGTATATCGGCTGCAAGGCTCACTCACCAAAACCACAACACTGCGCCCGAATTAGGTGCAGATTAATCAATCTGACTTTGGTTTAACGCAAACTCGCACTACCTCTTTTGTCTTAGTCTAGAGTCCACTGAATAAGGAAACGTCGCCATGACCCAAAATCATCCTAAACTGCTTACTGATCCCTACTACGACGACGTTCCTCAATACATGACCGAAGTCTACGATTGGGCCTATGTCGACCCCAAGTGGGTCAAAGTGCTCGATCGCAACATCGTCGTGCGCGTACTGTTATTTTTAAATGATCAACGCTTAATGCGCCTCTACCTCGATGAAATCAAGCCGGGCATGCGGGTATGGCAATTGGCGCACGTCTACGGCGACTTAGTCGCCCGCGCCGCCCAGCGTGTAGGCCCCAAAGGCGTATTTCACCTGACCGATATCACCCCCATTCAAATCGAACACGGCAGCAAAAAGCTCGCTGGCATGGATTGGGCCAAAGTGATTCGCAGTGATGCTGCAACATTCTCAGGCGTCGGTGAAGATTACGATTTGATTTGCAGTTTCTTCTTGCTGCATGAAGTGCCGGACGATAAAAAACGCGAAATCGTCGATCACATGCTGGCGAAAATTCCAAAAGGCGGCAAAGTGGTGTTTGTTGACTACCACAATCCGAAAAAATGGCAGCCGATTCGTTACATTCTCAAGCTGGTTAACCATTGCCTAGAGCCATTTGCCAATGCGCTATGGGAGAATGAAATTCAGCATTACGCCAGTGATGCCAGTCAGTTTACTTGGAAGAAACGCACCATTTTTGGTGGGGTGTATCAGTGCGTGGTGGTAGAGCACAAGGCATAACAATACAATTGTCTCTGTATGTATCTAGCCACAGCGCACTATATTCATGGCCCCGCATTCAATACGGTGGCCATTATCAATTCTACTGAAAAAGCAGGTTTCATTTTTGTGCGCCGCGCGGGCTACGCATTACACGGCAACGCAGGATGGCGATTGGCCGCTAAGTACTAACGCAACTGCGCTCTGGCATCGCGGCCTCGCCTTGCCGTAATGAGCGGAAATCGGCTCATTACACGCCCACTTACAATTTAATCAGAACTCACCTTGCTTTATATTTTTTAACTCATAAACTAAAGGTTAAACCGCGCCACCGCACCACCCCACAAGGACTTGCATCATGAAACTCTCTGTTGCCCAGCGCCTCTTTCTTGGCTTTGCAATCACTCTGATTCTTTTGATTATCTGCAATGTTTTTGCACTACGCATAGTGCATAACTTACGCAATGATCTCAATGAAATCGTCAACGTCAACACCGCGAAAATGCATAAAGCCAGCAAAATTATCGACTCGGTGCAAGAAATGCGCATTCAATATCGGCAAATCATCCTAGAAGACACGCCAGAACAGCGCGCCAAAGTGGCTGAGAAGTATCAGGCGGCAAAAACCACTTTGAATGAAAATCACGAAAAGCTCAAAGCGCTGTTTAGTAAACCCGACTTTCCGCCACTTCCAGAAGAAGCAGAGATACTCAAGCAGATCGCCGAAGTAATGCCGGGCGCGATGAGCGGGGCGGATAAAACCATCGAACTGGCAATGGCAGGCAATATCGACGAAGCCAAGGCAATGGTTAGCAGTACCGCTTCACCCATGATGTCTCAGCTCAATAAACACTTGCGTGATTTGGCCTTGGTCGAAGAAAGACTCAACGACGAAACAGTCAAACTGACCGAAGACAATGTCAGTGCAGCGCAAACCACGCTAACAACGCTCACGATTGTTGCATTAATCCTCGGCGGGATTACAGCGCTGTGGATTACCCGCAGCATTACCTCACCACTCAATACCATGCAAGAGTTCATGCTCAGTTTGGGCAAAGACTTTGACTTCACCCGCCGCGTTACGGTTAATAGCGACGATGAAATTGGCCAGTCTCAACGCTCACTCAATACCTTGCTCGATTCAGTGCAACACAGTATTCAGCAGCTCAATCGGGTTGGCACGCAAGTGAGCAGCTCGGTGAGCAGCCTCTCCAACACCAGCCAAGAGATGTCGCAAGCGTCACGTGGTGTCAGTAGCGCAGCGTCGTCGATGGCGGCAGGGATTGAGGAAGTCACGGTCAGCATCAGCCATGTAGCCGATCAAGCCCAAGAATGTGATCGCACGGCACGTGAAGCAGGTCGATTGGCGTCGACCGGCGGCTCGGTGATTGAAAGCACGATTATCAGCATCAATCAAATTGCCGATCAAGTACGCAATTCAGCGTCACAAATTGAATCACTCAAAGATCGTACCGCCAGTATTAATGCGGTTGTGACTGTGATTAAAGACATTGCCGATCAAACCAATTTATTGGC
>CAUPHX010000184.1:0-6603 GCA_963511125.1 uncultured Deefgea sp.
CATTCTTTGTAAATTAGCTAACATCATAGCGTTGAACAGCCTTTGAACACTATAAATATGCCACATAGGGATTTGGCTCACATGAACTTCCCTTTTAGCGCCATATCGAGTGTCAAAGTGCAAGGCGAATTGCTGCATGACGCAGCGCAACGGTGCAATTCGCTGCGCTCATTGACACCCTACGAAAATCACATCTTTTTGAAGTCGGGAAGTTATTTGAGCCATATCCATAGCAATCATAAAATTTCAATTCTTTGTCAGAGTGGCATACCCTCTAGCAGCCAGTCGGACTTTCTCTGCGAATCAATGAGGTCAGACTCGATTGATTTCCCGCCAACCAAGTCAGATTTGACTATTGCGAAATGCTTCAGATTTATGCTCAGCCTACGCGTTAATGGTTCAATTTGGCGATCAAGTTGGCCGCACATAACGGGCTAGATTGATTTTCCAATCCACTCGCGGCTCCTGTTCTTGTAGCCATAGATCGTCCACTTGCTGTAGCGAAATAGCGGGGAGTTTGAGTAGATCATCTAACTTCAGCTGAACAGTCTGAGTCTCGTTATCTTCGTGAATCCAATCGTTATCTGAAATAGACAACTCAATCACTAAGTGATTAAACACCTGAAAATCGGGCAAGTTGCCGAGCTTTTTGGTATCTATGCGTAGCGTTTTTTGCGCTAGATCGAGCAAATACAATTGCCATAAATCAAATCTATCATTGGCTTGAATTTGCTCTGACGTAATGCGCATCTGTTCTTGCCAATAGCACAAAGCTAGGTAGCGCCCATCCGCCGAAAACATCATCGCGGGGGCCACATCACGAATACCAATCCATTCACGTACACCATTTGGCTGCAGGGCAATCAAGGCGCAACCATGGCCGTATGGATGCCTAACATCCATGCGGTTATCCTTATATTCATTTACCGCGCCAAAATAATGCACGGCCAATGGCATGGATGAATGATGATAAGTGAAATCACCTTCTGCCGTTGCCACAGGCGCTTGAAATAGATCGTAATCCACGCGGGCCAGTTGCCCCATCGTGGCATCGATTTGCTCCGCGCGGTAATAGAGATAGCCCTCGCTATCTGCGCCGCGCTTAAAATCCCACGCTTGATGTGGCGCTGGCACGGGCAAATCGAAATAGCGCAAAGGCCGATGCGCGACAAATGGCTGCGCTCGCCAACCTTGTAAGTGATACACCAGCAATTGCCCGTCGAAAAAAGTCCCCAAGGCTGGATCGATTAAATCCGCCGTGATCTCGGTGAGTTGCTGCGTTTGAGTGTCAAACAGGTGAATACGGCTGGGCAGCTGCGGCACATCGGCATGCCGAATCAAGGCCAGATATCGACCATCGCTTGAAACTCGATGTTGCAGCAGCCAAGCACCTGGCAAAATCAGCGTGCCGATTTGATACTGATAGGCGGCATACTGCTGCCAATCGCCAGCGATCACTGAAATCCGCGCCACTGCGCCATTTAAACCTTGGTTTTCAATGCAAGCCGTTTGGCTGGTGAGATCATATTCGATCACGATTTCGGCTTCAGCGGCGGGGCTCTCGACAATGCGACCGCGCTCATCATGCCGATGCAAAACATCGGGATGCTCAATCCGATCTGGACAACGACCAAAATGATGTAAACGCTGAGTCGGCCTGGTGGCAGAACTTTGCCAACTGGATTTGAAGCGTAAAACGCGTTCATTGAGTTCAAGCAGATTCCAAGGTTCAATGCCGACTTGGACATCGCTTTGATTCACTTGGCAGGGAAACAGATTTTGATCGAGTTTGAGCAAATCCCAGCCTTGCTCGGCCCGCCAACGCCACCAGCCCTCGATATTTTTGGCATTGGTCGCTCGGATCAATAGTGCTTGTCCAGCCATAAACCATTGCACTAATCGAACGCGATAATTCTCCGCCTCGACCGCACCGCCAAATCGATGATGACATAACAAGCCAGAGTCCACGCCATTGATGCTGAGGCGATAAGTCACACTTTGGAGATTCATCCCCAAACCCAAAACCGCTAAGGGATTGGTTTGTGCCAACAGGCTGTCTGGCAACACTAAATCACCAAGTAATTCGTATTGCCCATCAGGAGACCGCGCAGAACAGCTTAACTCAGCGCAATTCCAATCTAACGGCAAACGTAAATCAAGCACGTTTTTTAACGAGACTTCAACCGCATCGGCCAGCAAGGCATCGACTTGTCCTGCTTCTGCCTGCGCAATCGCCACATTGGCATCGGCGCAATCGAGTCGATACAGCACATCGCGTTCACTATCATAAATGCTGAGCGCACATTGCGATGTACGTACCGTTGCCGGAACCAAGAGATATCGTTGATCGGGAGTGAAAGCATAATTTTCACCGCCATGAAATACCACGCCACTGGGCATCACATAATCGCCATTTTCGGGCGCGCCCATGCCAATCTCGCAGCCATTCACAAACCGAAAACGAGGATGGTCATAAGGTGATACGTCCATCCGCAGGCCGCGTCCTGTCGCTACTGAAGGTGATTGCTCGAGCTCAGGCGTAGAAAAACCCAAATAATCAGTGAATTTGCCTGTCACAATAAGCGCCAGAATGAGCAACGGTAAAAACAGATACGCCGACCAAGGGCACGACCATTGAATCAACGAGGCAGCAGCAATGCCGACGCCCCAAAAATTAAACAACGATCGGCTGATATCGACGGCCGTAGGGTATGTGGTCTTAAACCGAGCAACGACAGCCAAAATCACCGCCCAAACGGCCCACCAGCCGAGCGCAGGCAACAGTGCGACTTTGCTGGCGGGGAGATAGATCGCGAACCCTATCGTGGCAAATAAAAGAAAGGCTTTCCCGAGTAGTATGAACAAAGAATCTGCTTGATCGGGTGAGTTTGTCTTGAGCATAGCATCACAATTTTAAGGTAACAGAAGGTTCACAAAGGAGAATCTAACTCATTGATTGCGCTAGTCCAGTGAACCCCAACAAAATCTTACCGCAGCAAATAGCAAATAAAACACCCACCCATTTACCTTAACAAGAAGGGTATAACGACCCAAGCTAATTGATAAAATGCCCCAATCAAGATACCCAACAATCAATCATTGAGCTGTGTGATCCCCAAACGCTCAAGCCGATAGCGCAAACTACGGAAAGTCACGCCGAGTAATTTCGCTGCTTGCGTGCGATTAAAGCCGGTTTTATCCAATGCTGCGACAATCGCCGCCTTTTCGACCCGATCCAAATAATCCTGCAAAGGATAGGTGTCGCCCAAATTCGCCGCCACCGCTTCGGCTTTGTCGCAATGCAGCTGCTGAAGCTGCAAATCATCGGCATCGATTTCAGTGCCATCGGCCAAAGCAACGGCACGTTCAAGTAAATTTTCTAGCTCACGGACATTGCCGGGGAAATCATAACGACACAGCGCTTTTTTAGCCGCCGTGGTGACCTTCATCACCGGCATCGCTTGCCGCGCGGCAATTTCTTCGACCAAAAACTGCGCAATCGTCAGGACATCGTCACCCATTTCGCGCAGCGCGGGCATTTTTAACTCAATCACGTTCAAGCGGTAATATAAATCTTGGCGAAACTTGCCGTTTTCTACACAGCGCGCCAAATTTTGATGGGTGGCCGAGATAATCCGTACGTCCACATCCACTTCATTCACGCCACCGACTTGGCGCACTTTGCGCTCTTGAATCGCACGCAGTAATTTCACCTGCATCGGCAGCGGCAAATCGGCGACTTCATCTAAAAACAAAGTGCCGCCGTTGGCTGCCTGAAAAAAACCTTCTCGATCGTCCATCGCGCCAGTAAATGCGCCTTTGCGATAGCCAAAGAACTCGCTTTCCATCAGATTTTCCGGAATCGCACCGCAATTAACCGCCACAAACGGTTTTTCAGCGCGATTCGAGCTGGCATGAATCGCGCGTGCCGCCCGCTCTTTTCCAGAGCCAGATTCACCCGTCACATAGACAGGCGCTTGATTGCGCGCTAATTTTTCAATGAGTACCAGCACATGCTGTAATGCCGGCGACTCGCCCAACAAAGGTCGATCACGTCGCGCTGCCCTCAAAGCGGGTGTGGCATCGATTTTCAGTGCAGACTTCACCAAGGAGCGCAATTGCTCTAACGCTACGGGTTTGGCCAAATAATCAAACGCGCCTGCTTTCAGTGCCGCGACTGCGTTTTCAGTACTGCCGTACGCTGTAATGACGGCAATCGGCAAATCCAAGCCTTTGGCATGAATATGCCGCACCAAATCCAAGCCCTCGCCATCGGGCATGCGCATATCCGATAAACACAAATCAAAATGCTGGCTGTCGATCAGCGCCTTGGCTGCGATGACCCCATTGGCTTTTTCGACATCCAAGCCCATTTTCAGCAAGGTCAGTTCGAGCAAGTCGGCCAAATCCACTTCGTCGTCAACCACCAATACCCGCGGTAAGGTTTTAGATTTTTTCGCCATCGGTATATCCAAATAAAATGCGGAAGCAAGCCCCGCCAGTGGGCGGTGATTGATATTCAAGCAAAGCGGCATTCGCCGCACAAATTTCACGCGCGATATAAAGCCCTAAACCTGTTCCCTTACTTTCGGTGGTAAAAAAGGGTTCAAACAACTGGGTTTGCGCGTCCACGGGTACGGGCGGGCCATCATTAATCACGTTGAGTACCCAGCCTTCACGAAACGGTTCAACCCTAAGCTGCAAACTGCCATCGCGTTGCGAGCAATAGCGCCAGCCATTGCGCGACAAATTCCACAGCACTTGATGCAAATGCCCCACATCAAAACGGACAATCACCTGTGGCTCACAGGAAATCGCCAACCTCATCGGGATTTTTTCTTGCAACACAAACTCTTCAGCAAAGTTCGTGAGCCATTCAGCCAAATGGACATCAACGCGCTTAACCCGATCACGCCGATTGAGTTCCAGCACATCTTTAACCATCCGCTCCAAGCGTTGGCTATTGTCATTGATGATTCGCGTCAATTTTTGCAGCAAAGGATCATGGGTCGCCTCTTCGCGCATCAACTCAGCGGCATGACTAATTGCCCCCAGCGGATTACGAATTTCATGCGCCAGATTCGCGGTTAAGCGCCCCAAAGCGGCCAATTTGAGCTGCTGCGATTCACGCCGCAAGCGAGCCATGTCTTCAAGGTAGATCAACACATTACCCATCGAATCAGCATTCAAAGACACAAACCGCGCGCGCAGTGTATTTCGTCCGCCGGCGGTTTGAATCAATTCGCTACTGCCCTTCTCTGGCGATTCGCGCCAACGCGCTAAAGGCCCTGCCAACTCGGGCAAATCCGCCGCGATGGGACTCTCCAAATCGGGTCGCAAGCCCGTGAAGCGAACCGCTTGCTCATTAAATTGCTGAATGAGATTATGCGCATCAACGACCAAAACGCCATCGGAGACATCCTGCAAAATCCGCGCATTGAGCTGGCCCAAATTAGCGATATCGACACCACGCTGCTCAGCCAGTTCATGATTTTCTTCGGCATACCGTGATAGACGGTATGCGAGCCAAGCCACCGCAAATGAAGCGATACAAAGAAATACCGTCGACATCGGTATCGTATCACCCACATCCCCCTTCAAGATGCTCCACACCAATTCACCCAGCAAAGCCAAGCTGGCAACGGCAGCATGAAACATCGTCATACGGCCACGTGCAATTAAGCCTGCCGCCGCCAAATACGGCAGTAATAAAATCCCAAAACCACTTTTAATCCCGCCGCCCAAATGCATCAAGGTGATGATAAAAATCACATCGATAGTCACTTGAATCGAGAGCTGAATATCAAACCGAGGCCAACGCTGTGCAATGCTAAAAATAAACCCCAATCCGCACAGCGTATAGCCTGCCAATACCCAAATCGAAGCCCAAAAATGTTCACGCTCCAGCACACTACCACCAGCGAGTAGAAATGCACCCACCATCAAACCGATGACCGTTAAAAGGCGAAACAGATTAAAAATAGATAAAGACTGCCAAAGATGATCATTCGGCGTGCGCAGAGGTTTGAGCATAAATTCCAAACAAGTTCGATAAAGGTTTGATCGTGAATAGAAACAAATACAGATTTAAACAACATGCCAGCCCAGTGGCGAAATCAATAGTCAATACTAAAAAAAACGGGCGGCCCAAGCCACCCGTCGTATCAAGCAAACCATCAGTGATTGAATGGTGCTTGTTGTCCAATTAATCGAGCCAACTCACCCAACGCTGCTTCATAAACGCCACGTTTAAACTCAATCACCGCTTCCAGCGGCGACCAATATTCATTCCAGCGCCATGCATCAAACTCAGGATGCGTGGTTTTGCGCAAGCAAACATCGGAATCTTTCCCAGTTAGCCTGAGCATAAACCAAATTTGTTTTTGCCCCTTATAAGTACCGCGCCATTCACGACGCACCCAATTGGTCGGCACATCATATTTCATCCAGTCTCGCGTTCGGCCCACAATTTCAACGTGCTGCGGTAATAAGCCGACTTCTTCGGCCAACTCCCGAAACATCGCTTGCTCAGGTGTTTCGCCCGGCTTGATACCACCTTGCGGAAACTGCCACGAATGCTCTCGCACTCGCTTCCCCCACAAA
>CAUPHX010000185.1:0-6602 GCA_963511125.1 uncultured Deefgea sp.
CCGATCAGGCGCTAAAGTGCGAATAGCCCATCATGGCCCGAGCAATTGCGCTCAATAGAGAGGCCGGATATACGTGAGCAGTCGAACTTAAGTCAAAAACAAAATATGCTTGCAAGCCGGAAGGAGTCCATATATGAACATCACCACATATATACCCGTATATGAATAAAAACCTTGATTGACATGATCAAATTCACCATACCCACATACGCAACACTACATTGCATCAACCTTCGGGGTCATCGTGATTAAAGCCTTGCCGCTGATTCTGTTTGCGCTATTGGCGGGCTGCCAACCGAGTCACAGCGATACGAATCTAACAGAAATTAACCGAACCATGCCTGAGCTGAGTACGACCGAGTCCAAGCTGGCTTTTACCTGCGTCTATGAAAAAGACCATCCCCCCGAGCTGAACCCACAAACGGACCAGCTCTATCGCTATGCCCGCTGGCTGCGCAATAACCAGATCGAAAAAGAAGATCCGTTGCGCCACCCAGAAATGGAGCGCTACTACCGTATTGCTACAGCACACGGCCATTACAAAGCCAATTTTGATTTACGTGAAATGCTACGCAATGGGAATGCGATCAGTAAGAAACCTACATCGGAAGTGATCGATCTCACCCAATCGCTGATTGATCGCGGCATACCGGGCAGTTATTACGATATGGCGATCTATTTGCAACAAGGCTATGGCGTACAGCAGGATAGTCACTTGGCGCAGCAGTATTTCCGCAAAGCGGCAGACCTAGGAAACCCCGAGGCGCAGTATGTCGTCGGTGATATGCTGATGGAAATGACTGTATCACACCCCATTCCTTACGCAGTGGGCCGCAGTATGAAAAAATGCGCGGCGGAACAAGGACACGGCAGGGCCGCTTTAGAGTATGCGCTCAGTGCTCGTGATAAAAATCTGCCGGAGGCGGTACAATACCTGCATCTAGCCGCCAAGGCTGGTGATGAATCAGGTGCTAGTCGTCTAGCTCATGGTTTTCAAGCGCCACCGCAAAGTGATCTTCATTATCTTGGATTGAACAAAGATGAAGAACGCAGTCGTCGCTACGAAGCAATCTGGAGCATTCTGAGTGATTACTCCTATGCCAACCCCAAAGTGCCTGAGTTGGACGACATCGTGCCACTCCCCCCCGCCAAGCTCCCCGCTTGGAATGGCAAGCTTAAGTGGCTAGAAGAATTTAAAGCCAATCAGCTCCAGAGAAACCATCGGAAGAACTCATGCAACAACAAGCTCAGGCCAAAGGCCTAGACCCAAAAACCGGCCGAGCTTTGGCTAAAGGCAGTAAGTGCATTGAAACCGAAGTTACCTCAATAAATAACAAGGTATATTACTGTAAGCAACAATTCATATGAATAAATCAACCATACCCAATATCATCATTGTATTGCTCGGCCTATTCACCACGCTAGTTTGTTATGCCGATTTACGGGTCTACACGGGTAGCATCGCCAAGCAGCCGGTGATCGTGGAACTGGCTTTCGATGCGAAAAACCAGCTTCAAGGTGGCCGTTATGCCTATGTCAAGCAGGGCAAATTATTACTATTACAAACCACAAAAACAGACAATACGCTAGAAGAGTTTACGACTCAGTATGATCACGACTTAAACAACACCCGCCCCAGCTGGCAAATCAAAGCCACTGGCAACACCCTAAATGGCGAGTGGCGCTCTGCCAATGGTAATAAATTTCCTATTCAACTGCAGTTGATGCCGGATAACGCGCGAAATTCTCGCGCTCAATTAGACAATGCACTCGACGGTGCGCAATTTAATCTGCAGTTAGCGCAACAAAGTGCGGCGCTCCAATTTAAAACACGCAGTGCCACTCAGGCCAATTTACCCGTCACGGTATTAAATTGGGAACGTGCGGATTTTGAGGTTATTGGTGTACAGCTCGCCAAACCCAGCCAGGCTGGCGATATATTGATCAATCAGCAATTAAAAATTGCCGCACAAAACCACATCGGCATAGCGCTCGACTGTGCGACATTCACTCAAACCTTTCCTTCATTTGCACTTCGCAGCAAAATCTCATCGGCCAACACGCACTACGTCACTTTAGAAACGAACACAGAGTCCAATTGCGGCGGCCCTCACCCAACTACACGGAACGACTACCAAAGTTACCGCCGCGACACGGGGCAGCGCATCGACATCAATGCCAGTTATGAATTCGATGGGGCCAACACAACGGCATTTCGCCAATGGATTGCCAAAGAGTATGGCCACGATGATGAATGCACCTCGCGAAAAAACATACTTGCTGGCGGCGTTTTCCTCCGCGCCAGCGCCATAACGGAGCAAGGTGTGCTAATTTCGCTTGAATTTGGTCAACGAATGTCTGAATGCAACACCGAATTCACACTACCCTATGCCACATTGCGTCGTTTTAAACGCGCCAAAGCGCCACTTGACCTCGAAAAATTCAAATGAACACTAAACAATTCAACGTTCTCATTTTCATCCTGAACTGGCTGGTCACCGCATTCTGCTTTGCCCAATTGCGTGTTTACACCGGCACGATTGCCAATCAGCCAGTGATTGTTGAATTGTCATTAAATGAGCAACATGCCATTGATTCAGGTCGCTACGCTTATGTGAAGTACGGCAAAATTATCCGTTTGGACGCTGATCGGGAATCAACGGGAATATTATTAAACGAACAAGCTTGGTCGGCCGATGAAAGCGAGCAAATCATCGTCGCCAAATGGCAACTCAAACAACAAGGCGAGCGCTTGCTAGGACAATGGCAAAGTACGGAGGGTAAAACGGCAGCCATCCAACTACAGCCCGCAAAAATCCAGAGCGAATCAGAGCAAGCGTTTCATGTTTTGCTGGCGCAGCAAAGTCCGGCATTGCAACTCAAAATTCAGCAAGGTAAAACGCAAGCAGGAATAGCAAGTCAACTCGTCTGGCAACAAGGCGTTAACTTTAACGTTCAAGGGATTCAAATTAAAAACGTCACAGCCTCTGGTGATGCCGCGATCAATCAAAGCTTAAAAACCATGCTGCAAAACGATATCGGCGCAGCACAAGATTGTTATTCAATGCGCCCCAACCGCAGCGATTTCAAAAATTGGACTGATATTCTGTATGGCAATCCGCTGGTGCTCACGATCACACGTCACTTTGATGTCTATTGCGGCGGCGCGTATCCAAGCAACTGGATTGAACGCCATAGTTTTGACCGAAAAAGCGGATTAGAACTACAAATCGATCAGCAAATTTATCAATTTGAAGCCGAAAACACCGACGCCTTTCGCCCCTTGTTGCTCAAAACATGGCAAAACAGTGAATGTAAAATCAAAGATCAAACCTGCCGTAAAGAACTCGCCGAGCAATTTGCAGCTGGGGGCATTTCTCTGTCTGCGATTGGCATCGTCAAAACACGGATCATTATCCATATCAGCTATCCACACGTTGCCCAAGCGGGAGACACCGATCTAATTATTCCATTTTCTGCACTACGCCCATTCAAGCGCGCCAATGCAACATTCAATCCTGAGCAATGGCATTAACTATATTTGAATAAGCGTTAAGTTCTCGAGCAACAGTTTTATTTAATTTACTTTGGAAGGACTGCATGGGCAATCGTAGTTACCTCTATATCAGCACGACGGACGATTTCATTCCGATTGCTGAGTCTAATTCTGACATCCCTCTACTGTGGCAATATTTGCTGGCAATGGACGAGCTCAATGTTGAGCTGAAGGGGCATTCGCTCGCCAATCAACTGGCTATACCTTTACCTGCAGCCATTGAGCGCGCCAATCAAATACTCGATTTGATTGCACAACATCCGACAGGGCAGCGTTTACCATATTTGGCAGGGCACGCTCAAGTTTTGAAAGCGCATTTAAATGAACTGATGTCCGTTTTTGGCGCTGAGGCAAAACTCACGGGTAACTTTGATGAGATTGGCTGGCTTGAGGCCGATTGTGATGAGGAGAATTTTACCGATCAATTTGCGATTCGCTTAAAGGCCGAATTTTTGCAGGCGTGGCAAAACATTGAAGGTCCTTTGCTCCAGCAAGATTGGCCGCAGTTTGATCAAAAAATCGGTATGCCTTTAACTAACAGTACACTAGAGCAGTTGTGGCAATTTTGGCAATTTAGTTTCGGCTTGACGACTTTCGATGACAGCAAACTGAATCGCCAATTTACGGAGATATTTGCTCAATATTGTGCCAAATCGCCCTCTTCAACGGGGCCGACGACTATCGGCGGAAAAATACTGTACTCGCTGTTTTGGGCCGTTATTTTTGGCGGTCTGTATTGGCTATCCAACGACACCGCTTGGCTTCGCTATCTTGCGGTGATTTTGGGCGTATTGTTCAGTGCGGCAGCGTGGTACAAACCCAAAGAAAATTAGCTCAACAATACATAGGTATGCCGTTAAAAAGCTTGTTAATAAATAGCTACCCATACATACCCAAAAAAACCAATTTCATCCTGTACTGATCCGCAGCGTTGAATTCGCCCCAAAGGATGTCGCCGTGTCGCAAGTGGAGTCTTTGATTAAATCGCGCCCTTGGGCTTACGCCCTACTCTGGATATTGATTGCGGGGCCGAGTTTTTTCTTGTTTTATGGCCAAGCCAATCAATATGCCGCTAGTTTGCCCGCAGCAAGCGTTGGCAATCTAGCGTTTGCGTGGGAGCGCGACTGGATCCCATTCTGGTCGTGGACCATCATCCCGTATTGGTCGATCGATTTAATGTATGGGCTCTCTATTTTATTGTGCACGACCAAAATCGAAATCCGTCGGCAAGCGGGGCGCTTATTATTAACCACCGCGCTGTCGTCAATTTGTTTTGTGCTGTGGCCGCTGCGTTTTGCTTGGGATAGACCCGAAGTGCACGGTATCTTTGGTCAGATGTTTACCGCGCTCGGCGCATTCGATAAGCCATTCAACCAAGCGCCCTCACTGCACATCAGTTTGCTGTTTATTATTTGGTTGCGTTTGATTGCCCATGCCACACCACGCTGGCATCTATTGATTCATACGTGGTGCGTATTGATTGGTATATCCGTCTTAACCACATGGCAACATCACTTCATCGACATACCCACAGGATTAGCCATGGGCGTGGTGGTGTGCTGGCTCATCCCCATGCCGCCACTCCATTGGCAACGTTGGCACAGTGCCGCCCCCACAACCGCATACAAACTCGCTATGCGCTACGGCCTTGCTGCTGCGATGTGCTGGCTTATCGCCGGCAATCTGCAAGGTTGGGCATGGCTAATGACGTGGCCCGCAGCGGCATTGTCGATTATCGCCCTCGCCTATGCCGGCCTAGGTCCTGTTGCCTTACAAAAAACCGATGGCACGATTCGGATTGCGGCACTATGGCTCACCGCACCTTATCGTTGGGGCGCACAATTGACCCGTACCTACTATTTAAAAGACCGCCCCAGCGCAACTGAAATCGTACCCGGCATCTGGATCGGTGCCATCACCGCCGCGAGTGAACCCCGTTTTGCCGCCGTGCTGGATTTGTGCGCCGAGTATCCAAGACAAGCGCATCCACAAGCGCATTACATCGGATTACCCTTGCTGGATTTATTACCGCCAAGCGCCTGCGAATTAGCGCAAGCCGTCGCACACATAGAAACACTGCGCCAACACGGTGATCTACTGGTGCATTGTGCTTTGGGGTTGTCGCGCAGCGCAGCGGTGCTAGCAACTTGGTTGGTGCAATACGGTCATGTGAGCGATCTACCTGCCGCACTGGACAAACTCGCCCAACACGGTTGCATCTTGCATCAGCCCCATCTCGATCAAATTCAACGTCATTTGGCCAGCGTATGACCACACAAGAACGCCTGCAAGCCCGATATTTTGCTGATTGGATCGACAGCCTGCGCTTTATCAGCTGGCCCACCCCCGCCATCGTGCCCTTGCTGCTCATCATGCCAAGCAGCCTATGGTCAATCTCCTCTTGGGCAACTTGGTTCGCCGTGCTGGTGCTGGGCCTGATGCAGTTGTTGGTGGCGTGGCATTTACGGTTTGACGGCCTACTTTTTCGCAGCTTGGCTGAATCGAGCGATGATGGCAGTGGTTTGGATGCGTTTTTGTGGCAGCAATGGCGCAAACCCATCACGCATAAAACCCTCGCCCAGCGCATTGCCGGCAGCCAAAAACTCATCCAGCGCTACCTGATCATCACGCTGCTTTTTTGGTGCAGTCTGTGTCTTGGTCGGTTGTGCCCTTTAATGCCGATTTAGCAAGATTGAGTTCCTGAGCCACCGACTCAATCGTGAGACCTTGGCGTTGGTAAACTTTGCTCAGCTGCTGCGGTTTAAAGTCGTCAGAATACGTGGGTTTTGCCGTACAAGATTTAGACGCTGCGTATGGCTGGGGCAATCGGCTCAAAGCGCGGCAATACGTCAAACAAGTCGAAATCACGCTGCGCGGCCATGCGATGAGCAGTCCGACAGTCGGTTTTTTGAATAATGTCGGCATCCAAAATCTTATCCAGCAAAATAGCCGCATCCAATTCGCGCACAGCGACTTAAGTGGCTTGTCTATTTTTGAAGAGGCCACAGGGTGGGGTGATGTGGCGGCAAAAAAAGTCATGGCTGCA
>CAUPHX010000186.1:0-6540 GCA_963511125.1 uncultured Deefgea sp.
ACACTACCCCATAAATTTCCACGCATAACATGCTCAACAATTTATTTTCTTAAAAACACATGGGTATACACGTCCACCATCAATTAAATCATGCATCATCTTGACATACATATGATAACAATCACACCTAGTAAACAACTTCACCCCATACAAAATCAAAAACATTCAAAACACCTACAATTGAATCCGTTACCTTTTTACTTAGCTACTTCATCAACACCCCAACCCTAAGAAGCAGTCGCACCTGACTTGACTAACCATCTAAATGACTTGCAAATGCCGCAATCCATGAACCAGCTGCAAACCAACCGTCGGACCTGACGCAAATCGCCCTCACATGGCCCCTCACTAGCAATTAACTTTTGATCTAAACGCATAGCTCCACACCCAACCCGCCAATAGCGTACTCTGCTAAAATAGTCCGTATTTTGACAGCCACTACACAAAAAGGACAAGCGATGACTTATGTTGTGACTGACGCCTGTGTAAAATGCAAATACACAGACTGCGTCGATGTTTGCCCAGTAGACTGCTTCCGCGAAGGCCCGAATTTCTTAGTGATAGATCCCGAGGAGTGCATCGACTGCACACTTTGTGTCGCCGAATGCCCAGTAGAAGCCATCTACGCAGAAGATGATGTACCTGAAAACATGACCGCTTTTATTGCTCTTAATGCCGAACTAGCCAGAACATGGCCCACTATAGTCGAGAAAAAAGACCCGCTCGAAGAGCACGAAGTTTGGGCTGCCATTTCTGGGAAAATAGATAAAATTGAGCGCTAACGCCCTCAACAAGTGCAATTAAATTGCCAAACCCAACAAAATCAGTTACATTTGTCGGTTTTACACCCTTGCCTAACCGTGGTCGCTAACGGTAGGCTTCAACCCGTAAGGAGAATTCATGCGACACTATGAAATCGTATTTATCGTACACCCAGATCAAAGCGAACAAGTTCCAGCAATGATCGAGCGTTACAAAGCCCTGATTACTGCAGGCGCAGGCGCAGTTCATCGTTTGGAAGACTGGGGCCGTCGTCAATTGGCTTACCCAATCCAAAAAATTCACAAAGCTCATTATGTAATGATGAACATCGAATGCAGCCAAGCTACCTTGGATGAAATCGAACACGCATTCAAATTCAATGATGCAGTTTTACGTCACTTGACACTTAAAACTGATGCTGCCGCAACAGAAGCCTCACCAATGATGAAAGAAGAAAAATCTAGATCATTGTCACAAGCTGCTGGTGAAGGCGTAGCCGCTTAATTCGGCCAAATTGAACTTACGAAATCGTGTACTGATTGAAGGTGTTTTGGTAACTGACTCCTCTCTACGCAATACACCAGCAGGAATCTCTGTGATTGAGGGACGATTAGTCCACCACTCAACACAAGAAGAAATGGGTGTAGCGCGTAAAGTTGAATGTGAAATCTTATTTTTAGCATTGGGAACAATAGCGCAAGCGATTGCCAAACTCCCCAACGATTCTTCGTTAAAATGCAAAGGATTTTTAGCTGCCAAAAATCAACGCTCTCGACATATACTGGTTTTGCATATTGATGCATTTGAACTTTTGAATTGAGGATTACTCATGTCTCGCAATCTTTTCAAGCGGAAGAAATTTTGCCGCTTCTCTGCCGAAGGCATTAAGCACGTTGATTACAAAGACGTTGCCTTGCTAAAAGACTTTATCTCTGAAAACGGCAAAATCATTCCTGCCCGTATCACTGGTACTAAAGCAAAATACCAACGCCAATTGTCGACTGCCATTAAAGTGGCTCGCTTTTTAGCTTTGCTACCATACACCGACCAACACTAATCGAGAAGGGAGAACTTATCATGCAAATTATCCTACTCGAAAAAGTAGCAAACTTAGGCACTTTGGGCGATGTGGTTAAAGTCAAAGATGGTTACGCACGTAACTTCTTGATCCCACAAGGTAAAGCAAAACGCGCAAATGATGCAAACTTAGCTGAATTCGAAGCACGCCGTGCTGAGTTAGAAGCCAAGCAAGCTGAAATCCTAGCTCAAGCACAAGCTCGTGCTAGCAAGCTGGAAGGCACCGCATTCACAATCAGCCAAAAAGCGGGTGTGGATGGTCGTTTGTTCGGTTCAGTAACAACTCAAGACATCGCTGATGCGATCACTGCTGCTGGTATCGAAATCAAGAAATTTGAAGTTCGCTTACCAGAAGGCCCATTCAAGGCCATCGGTGAATACGAAGTGGCTTTAGCATTGCACCACGACGTTGTTAGCACTGTTAAATTGCAAGTTATTGGCGCAGCTGCTTAATTTAAGCAAACCCTCAAAATACTTTGCTATGTAAAAAGCCGCGATCTTATTCGCGGCTTTTTTCTTTTGTAGATACAAAAATCATTTCGCCAACGACTTCAGCACGCGAGAAACAGCCACCAAACCGAAAGTCGCAGTCACTGTCATCGCGGCGCCAAAACCACCTTCACAATCCAATCTAACACCGTCACCTGACTGCGGCTTGAGCGCGCACACAGAGCCATCCGCCTGTGGATACATCAATTGCTCAGTCGAATAAACGCACTCAATACCAAATTTTTTACCCGCCCTAGGGAATTGATAATCTCGCCTCAGCAAACTACGCACTTTCGACGCCAAAGGATCTTGAATTGTACGACTCAAGTCATCCACCAAAATCTGAGTTGGATCGATTTGCCCACCAGCGCCGCCCACGGTAATTAATTTGACCTTATGACGGCGGCACCACGCAATTAAAGCTGCTTTGGTTTTAACGCTATCAATACAATCAATCACAAAGTCAAATTGACCCGCCAAATATTCAACAAAGTTTTCTGGCGCAATAAAATCTTCAATTTGCTTAATTTGAATTTCAGGGTTAATAGAAAGCATACGCTCGGCCAACACAGCCACCTTCATCCGACCAAACTGCCCCTCCATTGCGGGTAATTGCCGATTCGTATTAGAGATACAAACATCATCCAAATCAATCAGGGTCACATGCCCAACTCCAGAACGGGCCAGAGCCTCACCAGCCCAAGAGCCAACCCCACCCACCCCAATCACACAAACGCGCGCTAAATTAAATTTCTCCAAACCAAGTACACCATACAAACGTGCTACTCCTGCAAATCGGCGGAGATATGACTCTGACAAATCCATACAATCTTCCAAAGTAATACAGCCCCAAAAGGGGCTGTAACCAAATAGGTATACCTACGAAACCCATCTAAATTAACGACTAGATAGCAATACAGCTACTCCGATTTCGGTGCAGCCTTACGACGAGTCGCCGTTTTTTTGACAGGCGCCTCAGGTAGATCAGCAGACGGCGTCGTTATCGGAGCCGGTTCTGGGGCTGCCGTTGGTACAGCAGTCGGCTGCACTCCATCGGCTTCAGTACGTTGCGGACCACCCGGCATACCAAAACCCGTGAACAAATTCTTCGCGCGGTCTTGTAGTTGCTGCTGCATATCAACAAACATACTCGTACTACTTTCTAAGTAATTACCCATCATATTTTGAATCGCGGGACCTTGGAATTTCATAAATTCGCCCCACAAATTGTTATTAGCAAAAATCGGATTATCACTAATCAAGGTCGACTTCGCTTGATCCTGCAATCGCCCTTGCATTTCAGCGAACAACTGCATGTTTTTCTCTAAATAATTTCCCATCAAGCCTTGCATCGCATGGCCATAAAAACGAATAATTTGAGTCAAAACATCGTAAGAGAACATTGGCATACCGCCGGCCTCTTCTTCTAAAATAATTTGTAACAACACACTACGCGTCAAATCTTCACTCGTTTTGGCATCCACAATTGAAATATCGATACCATCAAGCACTAATTGCTTCACATCAGACAAGGTAATATAGCTACTGTTGTGTGTATCGTACAAGCGACGATTCGGGTATTTCTTTATCACTCTTTTTTCGATACTCATTGCTTCAACCCCCGAATTAATTGGCCTTTCAGAACTATCTAGTGAGGATAGCCTTGTGTGAGTCACGATGCAACATGATGCACCGCACAAATTTATATTGACAACATTAAAAAGCTCTTCCAAAATACATCTGCATTGTGCATTGCACCATTTAACCAGATTGAGTCTGGTTTACCCAAACATCATTCAGGAGTAGTAGCATGACAACAGCACAGCAACAAATCAACAACTTCGCTACAGAACAATTTGAAACCGTTTTGCGCTTTGCTCGCATTTCAATTGATGCAGCAGAACGCATGGTTAAACTGCAAGTTGAAACAGCAAAAAACACTTTTGAAGACTCTGCACGTAATGCAACGCAATTTGCAACCGTAAAAGATGCGCAGGCTACATTTGCAGCACATCAAAAAACAGCTGAAGCGGCAGTAGAAAGCTCAATGGCTTATAGCCGCAGCATCTACGAAATTGCTTCTCAAGCACAAACCGAATTTAGTAAATTGGTTGATGAGCGCAGCGTTAACTTCAACAAAAATATTGTTTCAGGCTTAGATCGTTTTGTTAAATCAGCGCCAAACGGCTCAGACGCTGCTGTCGCAGCGGTTAATTCTACCGTTCAAGCCACTGCAGCTGCAGTAGATAGCATGACGAAAGCAGCCAAGCAAGTTGCCGAATTTGCTGATGCCTCTGTAAAAGCGGCATCAACCGCAACAGCAGACGCAGTAAAGACCGCAGCCAAGAAAACGAACGGCAGCAGTAGTACTGCACAATAATCAAAGCTAAATCAATCAAACAAACGGGCACTGAAAAGTGCCCGTTTTTATTGCCCAAGGGGCCCTAAGCCCCAAGGCTTTACTCTTCAGTCGCCTCAGCAGCAACAACAGCTTCTGCAGGAGCATTAGCAGCCGCTTCATCGTTCAAAACAGCTTTGATCGACAAACGAATACGGCCTTTTTCATCTTGTTCAATCACTTTTACGCGAACAATCTCACCTTCTTTCAGGTAGTCGCCGACGTTGTTGATGCGCTCATTAGCGATTTGGCTGATGTGCACCAAGCCATCTTTACCTGGCATGATCGAAACGATTGCACCGACGTTCTTATCCAAGATCTTAACCACTGGACCTTCGTAGATACGGCCAATTTCAACTTCAGCGGTGATTTCTTCAATACGACGACGTGCCTCAGAAGCTCCCTCAGCCGACACTGAAGCAATCGTAATCGTACCGTCTTCAGTAATGTCGATTTGCGTGCCTGTTTCTTCGGTCAGAGCACGAATTACCGAGCCACCCTTACCAATCACATCACGGATTTTTTCTGGGTTGATTTTCATCGTGTAAAGACGTGGCGCATGCTCGCTCACTTCTTGACGCGCGCCATCCAAAGCACCTTTCATGATACCAATAATGTGAACGCGACCTTCTTTAGCTTGGTCGAGTGCAACACGCATGATTTCTTTAGTGATTCCGGTGATTTTGATGTCCATTTGCAGTGCAGTAATACCGTTCTCAGTACCTGCAACTTTAAAGTCCATATCGCCGAGATGATCTTCATCACCCAAGATATCCGACAATACTGCGAAGGCACTACCTTCTTTAATCAAACCCATTGCGATACCTGCAACGTGATTTTTCATCGGCACACCCGCATCCATCAACGCCAAGCAACCACCGCAAACTGACGCCATTGAAGACGAACCGTTAGATTCAGTAATCTCAGATACAACGCGCATTGAGTACGCGAAGTCTTCTTTGTTTGGCAACATTGCGATCAAAGCGCGCTTAGCTAAGCGACCATGACCGATTTCGCGGCGTTTTGGCACGCCTACACGGCCAGTTTCACCTGTAGAGTACGGAGGGAAGTTGTAATGCAACATGAAACTATCAGTGTAACCACCATGCAATGCATCGATTTTTTGTTCGTCGAGCTTAGTACCCAATGTCGCAGCAGCAATCGCTTGCGTTTCACCACGTGTAAACAATACAGAACCATGCGCACGTGGCAATACGCCAGTGCGAATCGAAATTGGACGCACTGTACGTGTATCACGACCGTCAATACGTGGTTCGCCAGCTAAGATTTGACCGCGAACGATTTCGCCTTCCAAGCCTTTAAAGATGCCTTTGATTTCGTTGGCAGCCAAAGTGCCTGTTTCTTCAGTAATCAACGCTTCTTTAACTAGGGCCCAAGTTTCATTGATTTTTTGCGTACGAGCTTGTTTTTGACGCAATTTAAAGCCTTGCGCTAGACCTTCAGCAGCGATAGCACGCACTTGTGCAATCAAAGCTTCATTAGCAACCGGTGCAGTCCAGTCAAACAATTCTGGATTAACTTCATCCGCCAATTCGTTGATCGCATTGATAGCGATTTGCATTTGTTCGTGACCAAATACCACGGCACCTAACATGATGCTTTCAGACAATTCATTCGCTTCAGACTCAACCATTAATACGGCAGAGTTGGTACCCGCAACAACCAAGTCCATTTGGCTGTCTTTCATTTCAGACATGGCTGGGCACAAAACGTATTCGCCGTTGATGTAACCGACGCGCGCAGCGCCGATTGGGCCATCAAATGGAACGCCGGACAAAGTCAATGCAGCGGAA
>CAUPHX010000187.1:0-6527 GCA_963511125.1 uncultured Deefgea sp.
AATTTCGCAGCGCGCATGCAAATCTAAAGCACGTGCCGAACGCAAATAATCAATCGAAAAATCGACAATCCGTGGAATTTCATTTGATTCTTGCGCCCACATCAGGTGTAACACGGCGGCATTTTCTAAAAATCCACCAATCACACCGCCATGAATCGCGGGCAATAGCACATTGCCAATATTGTGTTCAGCAAACGGTAGAAAAAATTCAGGTAAACCATCGCGATCAACGGCTTGAATACCCAATAGCTTTGCATAGGGTATTTGATTCAAGGCTTCGTTAATACTAGCAAAGCAAGCAATACCATCAGCCATTATGCAGACTCCTTGGTCGATGCCATACGTGCAAAGGTCGAAACCGAATGTGCGACCGGCTTGTCTGGGTCGGCTTGGTAAGCCGTGGCGCGCATAAACGCAATCGACTCAGTTAAGCGGTAGCATTCAGCAGTGCAATACAGCGGCAAATCAGGTTTGGCAGGACGCAGATAATCAATGCGTAAATCCAGCGTGGCCGCAGCTTCAGGCTGATCGAGCAAGGTGTAGAGCGAAATGCCACTGGCAGTATCAATTAAGGAAGTGACGACACCACCGTGTAAAACGCGAGTTTCGGGGTTGCCGATCAACGCGTCTTTAAATGGCAATTTCAGCGTTACTTTACCGCGTCCTGCGGTGACCAATTCCAAGCCCAAGGTTTTGCAATGCGGCAGCGCCATAAACCACGGCGCCACTTGGGCAAAAAAATCAGGATGTGCAACTGGTAACCACAGTCCGCTGCTCATAAATCGCCTTTACTCTTCGCTAGGGGTTTCATCTTGTGGCGCATCAGGTGTGATCGCAGCATCATTCACTACCACACCGTCTTCACCGATTAATTCTGCTTCTTCACCTTCTGGTTCATCAACTTCAGCTACTTTTTGCAAGCCAGATAGATGTTCGCCATCATCCAGATTGATCAAGCGTACGCCTTGTGCTGAACGACCGGTTTCACGAATTTGATTGACCTTGGTGCGAATCAAAACGCCGCCGGTGGTAATCAACATCACGTCATCCGATTCTTCAACCAAGCTGGCGGCAACCAGTTTCAGGCCGGTTTTATCGGTTAAGTCCATCGCGATCACGCCTTGCGTGCCACGGCTGGTATGACGGAAATCACCCACTGGCGTGCGTTTACCATAACCACCGTCACTGGCCGTCAATACCATTTGCTCGTCCGAATTGGCCACTAGCAATGAAATCACTTTTTGACCTTCAGCCAACTTCATGCCGCGCACACCGGCCGCAGTACGGCCCATCGCACGCACGTCATCTTCAGCGAAACGCACTGATTTACCGGCATCAGAGAACAACATCACTTGATCAGTACCATTGGTCAACGCAACGCCAACCAAATAATTACCTTCATCCAAATTGATCGCAATAATACCGTTGCGTTTTGGACGCGAGAAATCAGCCAATGACGTTTTCTTCACTGTGCCATCAGCCGTTGCCATAAAGATGAAATGGTCTTCAACAAATTCGGCAACCGGCAATACCGCATTGATCTTCTCGCCCTCTTCCAGCGGCAACAGATTCACAATCGGCTTGCCACGGCTAGTACGGCCACCTTGTGGTAATTCATAGACTTTGAGCCAGTAAACACGGCCACGTGAGCTAAAGCACAGAATGTAATTGTGCGTATTTGCAACAAACAGACTATCGATAAAGTCGTCGTCTTTCGTCGCAGCCGCTTGCTTACCGCGGCCACCGCGTTTTTGCGCGCGATATTCTTCGACCGCAGTGGCTTTCATGTAACCACCATGCGTCAACGTCACCACCATATCTTGCGGCGTAATCAGATCCTCAAGGCAGAGGTCTTCACCATGTGCGACGATTTCTGAACGACGCGCATCGCCGTAATTAGCGCGAATTTCGGTCATTTCAGTACGAATAATTTCAGTTACGCGCTCGTCTTTCGCCAAAATATCCAGCAAATCGAGGATTTTTTCGACGATTTCTTTATATTCAGAGATGATTTTGTCTTGCTCAAGACCGGTCAAGCGTTGCAAACGCAATTCCAAAATGGCTTGGGCTTGCACATCAGACAAGCGATAACCTTCATCTGACAAACCATAAATTTCCAGCAAACCTTCTGGGCGTGAAGCATTCGCATCAGCGCGAGCCAGCATTTCCCCAACGAGACCGGATTTCCAAACGCGGCTCATCAAGCCCGTTTTCGCGTCAGCAGGCGTTGGCGCAGCTTTGATCATCGCGATAATTTCATCGACATTCGACAATGCAACGGCCAAGCCTTCGAGCACATGACCGCGATCACGCGCTTTGCGCAATTCAAACACCGTCCGGCGCGTAACGACTTCACGGCGGTGTTTCAAGAAGCATTCCAAAACTTGCTTCAAATTCAATAGGCGCGGCTGACCATCCACCAAGGCCACCATATTGATACCGAAACTATCTTGTAGCTGAGTGTGTTTATAGAGGTTATTGAGCACCACGTCGGCCATTTCGCCGCGTTTAAGCTCAATTGCCACGCGCATACCAGATTTATCCGATTCATCGCGCAGATCAGAAATACCTTCGATGGTTTTCTCACGCACCAATTCAGCAATACGCTCTAAAAGACGCGCTTTATTCACTTGGTACGGCAACTCATCAACGATAATCGCTTGGCGATCACCATTTTTACCACACTCTTCAAAGTGGGTACGTGCGCGCATCACAACACGGCCACGGCCCGTGCGATAACCTTCCCGCACGCCATGGATACCGTAAATAATACCGGCGGTTGGGAAGTCGGGTGCTGGAATGTAATCAATCAACTCATCAATGGTCAGCTCGCTATTGTCGAGCAAGGCCAGACTGGCATCGATCACTTCATTAATATTGTGCGGCGGAATATTGGTCGCCATACCTACGGCGATACCCGACGAGCCATTCACTAATAAATTAGGAATCCGCGTTGGTAATACCGTTGGCTCGAGTTCTTTCTCGTCGTAGTTGGGCGTGAAATCAACCGTTTCTTTGTCGATATCCGCGAGTAATTCACTCGAAATTTTTTGCAAACGACACTCGGTATAACGATAAGCCGCAGCGCGATCGCCATCGATAGAACCGAAGTTACCCTGACCATCGATCAAGGTATAACGCAGCGAAAAGCCTTGCGCCATGCGTACCAAGGCTTCGTACGCAGCAGAATCGCCGTGTGGGTGATATTTACCCAACACATCACCAATCACGCGCGCACATTTGACGTATGGACGATTCCAAACGTTACTACTTTCATGCATCGCAAATAAAATGCGGCGGTGAACGGGTTTTAAACCATCACGCACATCAGGCAACGCACGTCCAACAATCACGCTCATGGCGTAATCGAGATAGGAATGGCGCATCTCCTCTTCGAGGCTGACGGGGATTGTTTCTTTGGCAAAACTGAATTGTTCGAGCATTGATAAGGCCGGTTAGTGAAAAACGTAGGGACTATCAAAGCCAGCCCTGAAATTGATTCTGAGCCAGCGGAAGTTGCACTAATTTTGAAACTTTGTAACAAAAAATACAGACTAGTCAGATTCAAATAATCTATAGTGATGCTTAAGTTTACCACGCAGAAGCTATCGAACCAATTTTTGCGTAAACGATGCACTTTGGCGTTTGGTACTGTGACAATTTCGTTAAGTTGCAGGTTGTATTAGCATTTTATTTGCGCCACATTTACCTAAGACAGTAGAATACGTCTTGGGACATATTATTATTTATGTAACACCGAGTAAGTTACATTCATTTTTGATTTTATAAAACGGGGAACTCTCATGCTGACTTTGAAGCAAACACTTACTTCTTTCGCAATGGTTGCAGCATTTGCAGCTGCTGGCGCACACGCTGCTACTGACGCTTATTTGACTAACTCAACTAACGTTTCTGAAGCTAATCCAGAAGGCGTGGTAATGAACGGTATCGGCGAATGCTGGCAAACTGGTTCGTGGACTGCTGAAAAAGCCAAATTGGTTAAAGGCTGCCCAGGCTACGAAGCGCCAGTTGCAGCAGTTGTTGCAGCTAAACCAGCTCCAGTTGTACCAGCACCAGTTAAAACTGCTAAGAAATTTGAATTGAAATCTGATGCTTTGTTTACTTTCGGCAAAGCTGATTTGAAACCAGCTGGCAAAGATGCATTGGATGCTTTGTATGTTGAAGTTCAAGGCATGAACCCAACTGATGGCGTTGCTGCAGTTGTTGGTTACACTGACCGTATCGGCTCTGACAAATCTAACCAAGCATTGTCTGAAAAACGTGCAAACACTGTACGTAACTACCTGATCAGCAAAGGCGCACCAGCAGACAAAGTAACTGCAGAAGGCCGTGGCGAAGCATCTCCAGTAACTGGCGATACTTGTAAAGATGGTAAAGGCAGCAAAGCTCGCGCAGCGTTGATCGAGTGCTTGGCTCCAGATCGTCGCGTTGAAGTGACTGTTTCTGGTTCTGCAGTTGTTGTTCAGCAATAATTTGCTTAAGTAATAAGGAAAGCCCCGCCATGGCGGGGCTTTTTTGTTATCACGAGCAATACAGTTTTTTGGCATCGTTGTTTCGCCTTGCCGCACTGATTAGGCTGTTTTCGGCTTTGACGTCATGCCATAAAACCTTTGCACGAGCACTTACTTAGGAAGGATCGATGAGCATTCAAATTCGCCAATTTCTCTTTGTTTTCGCATTCAGCTGCTTTGCAATACCCACTGTATCCGCCAACAACGTTGCAAAACTACAACAACAATTGAGCGATATAAAGACACTTCAAGCCAGCTTTACCCAGCAAGTCAGTGGTAAAAATAACAAAGTACAATCGTCAAGCGGCCAAGTCAACTTGGTTCGACCTGGCAAATTTCGTTGGATCTATACCAAGCCTTACCCGCAAGAAATCATCAGCGATGGCAAACAAGTCTGGCTTTACGATATCGACCTCGCCCAAGTTACCATCAAATCGGTTGGCAAAGCGCTCGATGCAAGTCCCGCCGCCATTCTGGCTGGCAATAACAAGCTTGACCGCAGTTTTAACACCGCCGAACTCCCCAGTAAAGATGGCCTCTATTGGGTAGAGTTAACGCCGAAACAACAAGAAAGTAGTTTTGCCCGTATTCGAATAGGCTTTAACGAAAGCAATCTATCGCGCATGGAACTTGATGATCAGTTTGGGCAAACCACATTGATTCAATTTACCCAACTCATTCGCAATAAAGCGATTGATGACAAAATCTTTACCTTTACTCCACCCGCAGGCAGCGATGTCATCCGTGAGTGATCTATTTAGCAACAAGCCCGTACAACCGCTTGCCGAGCGCCTAAGGCCAAAAACGATTGCCGATGTCGTAGGTCAACAACACCTACTGGCAACAGGTAAACCCTTGGCGCTGGCTTTAGCGAGTGGAAAAGCGCACTCGATGATTTTCTGGGGCCCGCCTGGTGTAGGTAAAACCACGCTAGCTCGTCTACTCTCGCATGCATTCGACAGTGAATTGATCGCACTCTCCGCCGTATTTTCTGGCGTCAAAGACATTCGGCAAGCCATGGATCAGGCTGAGCGAAATCTGCAACTCAATCGTCGCACTATTTTATTTGTCGATGAAGTTCATCGCTTCAATAAAGCACAACAAGATGCTTTTTTACCGTTTGTCGAGTCAGGACTGATTACGTTTATTGGCGCAACGACTGAAAATCCATCATTTGAAGTCAACGCCGCTCTATTATCCCGCGCACAAGTTTATGTTTTACATTCGCTCAGCCAAACTGACTTAAGCCAACTGATTGCACGCGCCGAAGGCCAGCTCGATCCCGCGATAAAAATCACTGCCGATGCAGTCCCTGCGCTGATCGACCTCGCTGATGGCGATGGTCGGCGACTACTGAACTTGATTGAGCAAGCCAGCCAAGCAGCACACGCAAGTGACCGCACTGAAATTGATGCCGAGTTTCTCGCCAATGCACTGAGCATCGGCAGCCGACGTTTTGACAAAGGTGGCGATCATTTCTACGACCAAATTTCGGCTCTGCATAAATCAGTACGTGGCTCCAATCCTGATGGTGCGCTGTACTGGCTGGTGCGTATGCTCGATGGTGGTGCTGACGCGCGTTATTTAGCACGACGCATCGTGCGTATGGCCTGGGAAGACATTGGCCTTGCCGATCCGCGCGCGATGCAAATTGCCAATGATGCCGCCACCACCTTTGAGCGACTTGGCTCACCCGAAGGTGAACTCGCCTTAGCACAAGCAGTCATCTACCTCGCCATTGCCCCGAAATCCAACGCAGGTTATCTGGCCTACAAAGCCGCCAAAGCACTGGTCAAACAAGATCAATCACGCGAAGTCCCATTACATTTACGCAATGCGCCGACCAAACTGATGGCCGAACTCGGCCACGGCCATGAATATCGCTACGCTCACGATGAACCCGAAGCGTACGCCGCAGGTGAAACCTACCTGCCCGAAGGCTTAGAAAACGCGCGTTTTTATGAACCCACACCACGCGGCTTAGAACAAAAAATC
>CAUPHX010000188.1:0-6525 GCA_963511125.1 uncultured Deefgea sp.
AGAGAGACCCTGCATGATTTCTGGTGAGTGACGATGGCCTTTCACAGCATACGCTTTGAAATTGTCGCTGCTTTCCGCAAATAAAGTACCCACTTCGGCTTTGCGGCCCGCGCCCGATACACCGGATTTGCAGTCTGCAATAATGCCGCAGGTTTCAATTAATTTCAGGCCGTTTTCAATCAGCGGCAACAATCCCAACTGAACTGAAGTTGGATAGCAACCCGCCATGCCGATCAAACGTGCTTTTTGGATCGCTTCACGATTCACTTCTGGCAAACCATACACGGCTTCCGCGAGCAAATCGGTACAGCTGTGCTCCATCGCGTACCATTTTTCAAACTCAACCGGATCTTTGAGGCGGAAATCGGCGGCCAAATCGATGACTTTGACGCCAGCTTCGAGCAATTCACGCGCTTGCGCCATCGCTACGCCGTGTGGCGTCGCAAAGAAAACCACGTCGCACTCAGTCAGTTTGGCGTCTTCTGGTGTCGAAAACGCAATCTCAACATGACCACGCAGACTAGGAAACATCTCGGCCACTTTCATGCCGGCTTCTTTACGTGAAGTCACAGCTTTTAGTTCCACATCAGGATGACGCGACAATAAGCGCAACAATTCAACCCCAGTGTATCCAGTACCGCCAACAATCCCAACCTTGATCATGCTATTTTCCCTGTTCAAATTATCACAGCGATAATAAAGCAAAAAAGGAGTGAGGTGTGAGGAGTAAGGGGTAAAAACACGCCACACATCCCACACCACACTCCTAGCGAACAGACGTAAAAAAGCCATCCCGCAGGATGGCTTTTTTGGTCCAACAATCCAAAACGAATTAACGTTTAGAGAATTGTTTACGACGACGTGCGCCGCGTAGACCGACTTTCTTACGTTCAACTTCACGAGCGTCACGAGTAACCAGACCCGCAGATTTCAACGTTGGCTTCAACGCTGCATCATACTGGATCAAAGCACGTGTGATACCGTGACGAACCGCGCCAGCTTGGCCAGATTCGCCGCCGCCAACCACGTTTACCATGATGTCGAAAGCTTCAAGATTGCTAGTCAACACGAGTGGTTGACGAACGATCATACGACCAGTTTCGCGAGCAAAGTAGCTATCTAGTGCTTTGCCGTTAACGATGATCTGGCCAGTACCCTTAGCCAAGAACACACGAGCTACAGAGCTCTTGCGACGGCCAGTACCATAATTGTATTTACCTACCATGATGCAATTCCTTTAAGTTTTGCGATCGCTTAGAGAGCAAGAGTTTTAGGTTCTTGCGCAGTGTGCGGATGTTCGCCACCGGCATAAACTTTCATTTTCTTGATCATTGCGTAGCCCAATGGGCCTTTTGGTAACATGCCTTTAACAGCAAATTCCAAAGCACGGCCAGGAAATTTAGTTTGCATTTCAGTGAAGGTACGCTCGTAAATACCGCCTGGGTGACCAGTGTGACGGTAATAGATCTTTGCCGTTGCTTTATCGCCAGTAACGCGGATCTTATCTGCGTTTACCACAACGATGTAGTCGCCGGTATCGACGTGCGGAGTGTATTCAGCTTTATGTTTGCCACGCAGGCGTTTGGCGATCTCGGCAGCGAGACGGCCCAGCACTAAGTCTGTGGCGTCCACAACGAACCACTCGCGCTTCACCTCGTGCGGCTTGGCAGAAAAGGTTTTCATGACTGCTAGTCCACGTTTTTGAATTTGAGAAAGTCGCGGATTGTAGCGGGTTAAATGCCACTCTGTCAAATGCATTTGCAAATAGATTCTAATCCACGACAAAAAAAACGCAATCAAGGCATGCCGTGATTGCGCGAAATTCCACCAAATTAATGGAGGATGGAGGAGACGACACTGAGCAAGCCCAATGTCACGGCCGATTATCACAGACAACTAGGTGTAAGGCAACCTACTTTGGTGCAGCGCGCTCAGTGGTGGCACGCTTTTGGCGCAGTGAATTGATTCACAAATTATCCCGCCGTTTTAGAATCTCGTTAAAATAGCCTTCACGTTTCCAATCAAACATTCCATCTGCGAGAACTGCAAAATGAAAGTACGTGTAAAGTGGGTCGAAGAAGTTAGCTTTTTAGCGCAATCTGAATCAGGCCACGCCGTCCTGATGGACGGTCCACCGTCTGGCGGCGGTCGTAACCTTGGGCCACGCCCGATGGAGATGCTGCTGATGGGCATGACAGGCTGCTCGACCTACGATGTGATCCATATTCTGAAGAAAGGCCGTGCGGACGTTAGAGACTGCGTGGTTGAGGTCGACGCAGAGCGCGCCGAAGTCGACCCTAAAGTGTTCACCAAGATTCACCTGCACTTTATTGTGACGGGAAAAGGACTGAAACCTGAGGTGGTAGAACGAGCGATTAAGTTGTCTGCCGAGAAATATTGCTCAGCCTCGATTATGCTCGGCCAAGTGGTACCCATTACGCATGACTTTGAAGTATTAGAAGCTAACTAAACGTTAGCGCGGTGGCGCGGTGGCCATCAGGCTTTTGCGAAAGAAGTAGGCCGCCACCACCACGCCGAGCACGCCCAGGATGGTCAACAGCACAATCACCCAAGTCTGACGCCGCCCCGACTGCATAGAACGCTGCACCGCTTGTTCAACAAATTGCTCTTTAAAGTGAGCATGCTGCGCTAAAGCCGACGTTAGACTATCCCCTGCGGGCTTCCACTCGCTTTCTACGACAACGACTGCTGCTTCCCTCTGATTGGCATTCGAATGCGCCAGCACCTTTTCTAAAGCCGCCAAATACACATTAAACAAGCGGATATCCTGCTCGATCAATTCTTTATCACGCGCATTCACAACAAGGGAGTCTCGATACTCATCGAGCAAGCCCTGCGTTTCGGCAATATTGTGCCGAATAGTGGCCTCGTGAGGATCTTTCTTGGACTTTTCCGCATATGAGAGGTGATACAAGGCATTCACACGAATCAATAAGAAATCACGTTCAATGCCCGATAAAATCGCAAGACTGCGAATAATGCTTTCGTCGGTGTATTCCAACTCATCAGCCATCTGCCGCGTACTTAAAACGCCGATCAGGCCAATCAACAGCAAAGCCGAGACTGCGCCCGCAATAATCGCCACAAAACGTTGATTGACCGACTTCACCATAGTGCCGACTAGGCTCGCTCCTGCTCTAGCTGAATATACTGCGCATCAATCTGCGGCGCAGCTATCGCATCGATCACTTTTAAATCCCGCACAGATAAACGGCGCAGTGCGACTTGACCGGCAAAATAGTGCATCGCTGTGGCGTAAAGCCCATGGGCTAGCGCTATAAAAATAAAGCCCATCGCAACCAAACCGTGTAACTGGCGAATCAAACCCATCGCCATCGGATTCAAAGTCATTGGCACAGTGACACCCAACACCGTCTGCCCCGCCAAGTAGGCGATGCTCAGCAAAATCCCACTACACGCCAAAAAGCCAATCAAACCATACAGCAAGGCATGCATTACCTTGGCCACCAACAGCTGCGCCTCATCAGCCGCACAAGGCTTGGGAGCACCATAAAAATTCAGCACCAGCAAGCGCAACATACTCACAACAAAGGTCGCCTGCCCCAGCACTGAATGCGCTTGCATCCAAAACGCAAAAGATGCATGCCCCCGCCCAAACCACTGCGCCAAGCCCAGAGAGAGCAAAATGCCCAGCACCAGCAATACGGTGAGCCAGTGCATCAGAATAGAAAATGGGTGGTAGCTGGCCGATTCGAGTTCGGCGCTGATGTCATCATTCATGGCAAATCAATATCCGTTGGATTAACAACCTTGCCATCGGTTTCAGAATACAACCAAGCATATGGCAAACCAATCAGCAGCGCGCCGCCGACAATATTACCCAAGGTCGCAGGCAGCAAATTATGTGTTGCAAAATCAAGCAGCGTTATATCTGCACCCGCCAACATAGCGGCCGGCACAAAAAATAAATTAGCAATACTGTGCTCCATCCCCAGAGCAACAAAGGTCATCACAGGCGCCCAAATCCCCACCATACGCCCCAAGGTATCTTTGGCCGAATACCCCTGCCATGCAGCTACACAAACCAGCATATTGGCCAACACGCCCTTCATAAACACCACTTGAAATGGCTGATGCACTTTATGCTCGGCTAAATTGATTATGTAGGGTGTCCACGGCTGATTTGCGGTGAGCATGCCCGTCATATAGGCAAACGCCCACGCCGCAAATAAAGCACCGATTAAATTGCCGAGATAAGAAACACCCCACACTCGAACCACTTCCCGCAGTTTTACTTTACGGCGATACCACGGCACCATTTGCGTTGCGCAATTAGACGTAAATAAGTCAGCGCCTGTTAGAACGACTGCAATAAACCCAATCGGAAATACCGCACCAAAGAGTAATTTATCCAAACCGGGATTTCCGGCGAGCAATTGAGTTGCGCCGCCGGCCACAACCACCGCAAGCAATGCGCCCAAGGAAATAAAAATCCCACCCAAAAAAGCCATTACCAATAAACGAGGTGGACGCAAGGCAACTTTGACGACAGCAGCATCATCGATGTAATTTACGAGATGGTCTGGACTGAGAATATTTGAGGCGGCCATTTATTGAATACCAACGAATCATGCGGAAATCATATTCTATGCCTCATGCCATGAAAATAAACGCCCAAAACTACCAAATTCCAACAAAAAAGAGCCGAAAATTCGGCTCTTTTGTTTCATATCAAATTTAAATCATTACTGTGCAGTACCAAACGCCACGCTACCAACGCCCGCCTGTTTTTTCGCTAGCTCACGATTCACAAAAATCTTCATCGCAATCGATACCGCCAAGGCAAACAAGAAGATCGCAGAGAACACCACGGTCATCGCGGCGTAGCTGCCAGAGGCTTCACGCAAGAACGACGCAAATGAGGAGCCCACCAAACCGGCCATCGCCCAAGCGGTTAACACGTAACCGTGAATCGCACTCACTTGCTTAGTACCAAACAAATCACCGATATAGGCAGGCAAAGTCGAGAAGCCGCCACCGTAGCAGGTCATGATGAGGTACAGCACTGCCTGGAACACCAAGGCATCACGCATCGAAGGCAAGAAGTAGAACGCCACCACTTCAATTGCAAAAAACGTGATGTATGTGCTTGGACGCCCTAAATAGTCTGACAATGTAGCCCATACCAGGCGACCACCACCATTAAACAAACCGATCAAGCCCACCACCGCACCAGCAGCTAACGGACTCATTCCGGTCACTTCCTGCGTCATCGGAGAAGCCACAGAGATCACCGCAATACCACAGGTGATGTTAATAAACATCATGATCCACAAGCCATAGAATGGTTTGGTTTTCACCGCCTCATTCGCTGTCATTGGCATCAGATCCATCGCCACTTTGGCTTTACCATTGGCCAAATTTTCTTCCATGCCAGCAGGTTTCCAACCCACAGGAGGCGGCTCAAGGGAGCGTGCAGAAGCCAACATCACCACCGCATAAATCACGCCCAAGGTGTAAAACGTGTTGGCAATGCCTACGGTTTGGATTAGCTCAGCCATCAATGGCGCGCCTAAGAAAGAGGCAAAACCAAAACCCATGATCGCCAAACCTGTTGCCAAACCACGGCGATCAGGGAACCACTTCATCAGCGTTGAAACCGGTGTGACATAACCCGTTCCGAGTCCGACTCCACCGAGAACGCCATAACAGAGGTACAGCATCCAAAGATTCCCAATCGAAATCGCAAAACCGGAACCGAGCAAACCGAGTGACCAGCACACAGCAGAAACGGTACCGGCGAAACGTGGTCCACGCTTTTCAACCACATGCCCCATCACCGCTGCCGACATACCCAACATAAAAATGGCCAAGCCAAAGGTGAAGCCGACTTCTTTTAAACTCCAGCCAAATTGCGCCATCAAAGGTTTAGAGAACACACTCCATGCATACACAGAACCAATCGAAATATGAATCCCGACCCCTGCTGCTGCCATCAACCACCGATTCTTAGCCATCACGACCTCCAGTCACTCAAAATGCGCAGGTCTTTATTGATTTGATAAAGATTTATTGCGTCACGACTAGATTGCCACCTTGCTTACAAGCACGTATTGACAGTAATCAACAAGGCACTATTGCACAGACAGACGGTCAATAATCCACAAAAAAAACTGTATTAAGATCAACTTTTCAGCCCGTATTGGCAAGAAAAAAAGGGTATTGCTATCTAGGTATTATTAAACAATGCCCAGACAGCAATACCCTTAAAAAACCCAAAATTAGATTCGATACGATAAACTCGTCATCACCTTTGATGTGGCCGTCATCAATTGCACTACCGGCAAGGGCAAGGGTGCGGCACCCAGCGCCACGGCTTGTTCGGCGTGACTGGTTTCATCAATCGCCATTTGCGTCACAATCGCACGGCTTTTGGCGTCTTGCTCGGGCAATTGCGTTAAATGGCTCTCTAGGTGTGCGGTCACTTGACGCTCTGTTTCAGCCAAAAAGCCCAGATTCCATTTATCGCCAACCAGCCCTGCC